>NZ_JCACCM010000107.1:0-23038 GCF_059501405.1 Myxacorys sp. | reverse complement strand
AGCAAGCCTAAACACTGGAGGAATTCTCCCTACTCGACAAATGAGAAGGTGGGGAGGCTCAATTTTCTCTGACCAACACTACCGGTGCTAACGAGCGTAGAGACGCGCACATCTTCGCCCGTTCGGATTAAGCGGGCGGAAGATGGTCAAAGTTTGAATACGCAAGGGCTGTTTCCGGCAGGGGAAGGGGCTGGATATGCGGGCGGAATTCTTTCGGCGGGGATTGATGGGATTCGGACGGCGGAAGCGGTAGTGCTGAATCTATTAGGGAAGTGATCGGAGTTTGAATTTTACAGACCAGCACGGTAGCAGCGAACTCAATGGCGCGGGCTTCGTTCCACCAAGGCGAGGCTTGCCACCACTGCCAGAGGAGACGGCTCCCTTTACTAAGGTTGCAGCGCTGGCAAACGGCAGCCAAGTTAGACAAGACGTTAGCGCCCCCTTTAGACTGAGCCACAATGTGATCCAAGGTCAGAACGCGAGGCGTTCGCCCGCAGTAGGCGCAGGCTCCGCCAAATCTTTGTTTAACGACTGCTCTAAGCTTGCACTTCTGGGATTTACGACCAAGTTCTCTCAGTGGCTCCCGTGTACTCATCTTATTTGGGTCTAGTAACTTCGCCATTTTACTTGACAACACCCCAGACATCCGCAGATTGAGCCGCTGAGATCGCAGGGCTCAATCGCCCCTGTGCCGAGCGCTGCAACGCATCTGGAAAGGCCTCATGATAGGCCGCCCGCACCTGGGCATTGACCGCCATCGTTTTCAGGTCATACATCTGGGTCGCCACCTTGGGATAACACCCGATCGCAATAATCAGCCCCAGAAAACAAACCGCAATAAAAATCTCCCGGGAATTGGCATCCTTAAACTCTGCCTCCTCTGGCAAGACACAGTCCGTGCCAAAACAGTTCGCCTCTTGGTTGCCCTGGGCCTTCAAATCTAGATCATTCAGGTCACAGGCAGGCACCAGGTCACACATTTGATCAGCGCTGGCTCCATGAAACACCTGCCGTACCATCGACAGCAGATAGATCGGCGTCAGAATCAACCCCACTGCCGCCAGGAAAATGGTCACCAAGCGAAAAGCCGAACCATAGATGTCCGTTGTGGCCAAGCCGACAAAGACCTCCAGTTCTCCGACAAACCCACTCATCCCAGGCAAAGCTAAGGACGCCATTGCCCCCATGGTGAACAGGGCAAACACCGTGGGCATCGCCTGCCCCAACCCACCCAACTGATTCATCATCATCGTGCGGGTACGATCATAGGTAACGCCTGCCAAGAAAAATAACACCGACGCAATCAGCCCGTGAGACAGCATTTGCAGCATCGCCCCACTCACACCTAAATCACTATAGGAAGCAATTCCCAGCAGCACAAACCCCATGTGAGAAATTGAGGAATAGGCCAACCGCCGCTTCATATTGGTCTGTGCAAAGGAGTTCAGCGCCCCATAGACGATGTTGACCACCCCTAAAATCGCCAACACCGGTGCAAAATACACATGGGCATGCGGCAACAGTTCCAAGTTCAACCGGATCAGCCCATACCCCCCCATTTTCAGTAGCACCCCTGCCAGAATCATCGACACTGGAGAAGAAGCTTCGCCGTGGGTGTCCGCCAGCCAAGTATGAAAGGGAAAAATTGCCAATTTGACCCCAAAGGCCACCAGCAGTCCAGCATACAAAAACAATTCCAGCCCCAAGGGAAACTGCTTTAACCCTAGTTCAGCAATATCAAAGGTGAGCGTATCACCATAGAGTCCCATCCCCAGAGCTGCCACCAAAATGAAAATCGAAGCCAGGGCCGTATACATCAAGAACTTCGTCGCTGCATAGCCCCGATTTTGCCCGCCCCAAATGCAGACCAGCAGATAGACCGGCACCAGTTCCACTTCCCACATGATGAAGAATAGCATCAGGTCTTGGGCCACGAACACCCCCACCTGGGCGGCATACAGAATCAACATCAGTGCGTAGAACAGGCGCGATCGCCGATCCACCTGCCAAGCGGCAAACATTGACAGCGTCGTCACCAAGCCTGCCAACAACACCAGCGGAGCCGAAATACCATCCACCGACAGCGCCCAACTCAAGCCCAACTGCGGTAACCAAATCACCTTTTCCACCAGTTGAAATGTCGCCTGGCTCGCGTCGTAATGCCGCCAAAAGGTGTAGTACATCAGTACAAAATCAGCCATGCCAACCCCCAAAGCATACCAGCGGACAGTCTTGCCGCTTTTATTAGGGATCAAAGGAATGAACAACGCGGCTACCAACGGCAATAGCACGATCACGGTCAGCCAGGGGAACTGTTCTATCATAATAAGAATAAATACCTACCCGTTGAGTTAAGAACATCTTACGCAACTATGAGACTCACCATCTATCACTCCTTTGCTGATTTGCCATGGACTTAGCATTATGGATCTAGTGTGGAAGTTGCTCAATCCCTCTTTCTTGTGGCTCGCTTGCCGCAGCAGATATACCCCTTGCCTACCTAAGAAAGGCGATTGTGTCGCAAAAATGAGAAGGTAGGGAGGCTAAATTTTCTCTGACCTTACCCAGAATGGCATCTCAATCCCTGTTCAAAGTTAGCGGGTCGTTACTCTAACGAAGTCAGGGGCGTGATTGTGTATCCCTGCCTTGGCGTAGGGCGCTTTTCTAGGCTCTGTTTCATCATAGGGACTCCGATAACGCCAGGGTGAGCGATACACGCGCCCTCTGATTGCGTCCTATTCCCAGCTTCAGCCTCCAGGATTCCGAGCCTGGTCACTGTGGGTAGGTCTTGAGTCATTCCGAACTTGAGAAGGGAGGGCTTTCACCTCCATTGAGCTAGAGTTCAGAGCAGAGAGTGCCCTGGTTGGCTTATGGATTCAGCCAACAACGAATCGCACGAAGTGCCGCCACTTGAACAGGGATTGAGATGCCATTTTGGGTAAGGTCAGAGAAAATTGAGCCTCCCTACCTTCTCATTTTTGCGACACAACCCTCTTTGGAGTAACTGCTTAGGACGATGACCTTGATAGATACCGTTTGTCTTTAACGAGTTTTTGCGACACAACCTAGACTGCTTGCACCTTTTGAATGGCGGCTAGCTCTCGCCTCTTTATAATCCTGATAATTGAACTTTATAAGGGATTTCTTCAACGGGCAAATCATTGCAGTCCCAGTCATTATAACGAAGCTGTAACCGCTGTTCTCCTGCATATTCCACTAACGTTCCACCATACAGCTTGGCCTCAGTACCTAGACTTTGAATTCGTATTTTACCGTTGAAGACAGTAGCACGAGCGAGGTAAATCACGAGGTCATCTCGGGAAGGACGATTCACAGTGGTACTTGCGGTCAAGTGAGCTAACCCTCGCTCATCCATTTCTTGAGCTAAGGCGATAGCCGTGTTGCGAATGCCGCTAATAGCAACAATGTTGGCGGCAACGGCCATTGTGATGTCTACACCATCATCAGTCACGATGGAGTTGTTAGATAAAAATTGAAAATTGAGTTCCCCCAAGTCACTGCGAATGCGGCGATGAATTAAATTGTCGGGATGGTAATGAGTTAAGGTTCCCACAATAGCGCCACAGGCTGCACGCGGTTCTCGCCAAGGAGATTCACGGGTTTTACCGTAAATCTGTTGACCATTCTCGCGTAATCGCCCAACATGAGTTTTGAGGTCGATCGCCACCAGAGAAAGCGATTGAGGATTGCCTGCATACACTCGTCGTTTTAAGGATTCGTCTAACTCATGAGCCACGGTGACATGGGCTAAGGTCGCCCCATTGTCCGTGCCTCCACCTGCTGGGAAAAAAGCTTCTAACTTGAGTTCTCCAATTTCAGAGAGAGTCGCAAATCGAGAGGCGACGACATCACGATAGCGTTTGGTCGCCTCGCCTTGATGGATGCGATCACCACAGTTGGTATACGCCAAGGTGGTCACAACGCTGGGTAAGGTCATGTCAGCCCCGCTGGTGTTCATGTCTGTAGGGCTAGAGACAGCAAGTTGAAGTTCATCTCGCAAGATTTGCAGCCCTTTGATGAGCGTGTAGCGATCTCGGACAATTTCATTCAGATAATTATGGTAGGCATTGCGCTCCATTCCAAAACTGGCGGAGAGCCGCCAACATTTTTCGACCCGTGCTTCGGTAGGGGCAGCATCAAAGGGTAAAGACATAAGTTGGCAAGACGGATCATGAATGCTGGATGAGATATTTCAAACTATACAGACCATCTCACATAACCTCTAGTGCAGCTGATTGACCGCAACTGATCATGATGCTGCGAGGTTCTCAATAGCCGAGAAGAAACGTTTTTTGAAGATGGATGTAGGCCGTTCGCTTTATATAACCAAAAGCACGATGAAATTTTGGCTCTGGCAAAGAAGGACTGTTGACACTGAATGCCCCGTCTACGTTGATTGGATCAATGTTTAGGCTGGTTCTAACCACGTCAATTATTGATCTCGTGATTTGATCACTTCCAAAGAACGTTTGATGGGGTAGCTACGATTGTGCCAGTTGAGGGTGTCTCAAAATCCGCCATTTAGTTGTCTCACAAACGCTCCTTCTTCTAACTCTCCTCTTGTTTAGCTGAGATCATCCGTTTCCGTACAGTTAGGAGTGTCAATCAACTCGTTCATTAATCTGTGTTCCAAATAGAATTATTTGAATGAGTTTTGAAACTGAGGAGCACAATTTTGCCCTCCTCACCCCCCATCAAATCAGGCTGTAATACAAGGGCGTTACAACATCTGGACTATTTGTGTACTACAGTTGTAGATCCTTAAAAGTTGCGATTTGACTCGGCAGAGCTATCTCATTCCGAGATTGTTTGTCTCAAAATCAAGCAGGACTAGAATCGGTTCTACAGTTGTACTTATCAAAAGTGATTTCTTGACGCTTTAACAGATGACCTAAAAAGCTTGAAGTCCTCTTAAGGAGCCGCTTTCACTAGTCCTAATAGCCTTGAGCTATAGCAGCATCAGCCTTGCTTTCTGCATCTCACGCATTTTTGTTCCCATTCCTAATTTGGGGTTTGAGGCTCAGTGGAACGAAAAATCCCATTCTCAATAGGGAGGATTTTCGTTCAATAAGCGCGTCAAAACTGGGGAAATTCTAGGGAGCTGGCCGTTGTCAACGAACGAGCAAGGCTTTCAGCCCTTACATGGACTTTTTGTATTTAGTCCATGTAGAGTGGCGATCACATCGTTATCAATCGTGATCGACATGAAGACAGATCGACATGGGCAAGCCAAGATTCTGACTTCCGATGAGATTCAGAGATTATTTGAGACGGGCTTCACTTGCGATCGAGATCGGGCATTGTTTGGTATCTGCCTGTACACTGCTTGCCGCATTAATGAAGCCTGCACCCTACTCGCTACCGATGTCTATGACGCGAGGGGCGCGAGAGCAAAAATCACCATCCGCAAGGGCAACACCAAAGGACAGCAAGACACGCGCCAAGTGGCGACTCATTCAGTGCTGTCTGCTTACCTCAATGTCTACCGGGGGCAAGACAAAGAGCATTTATTTCCTGGTCGGCACGGGAAAGGGCATCTTCACCCCACATCGGCGGATGCTATTTCTGCGGGAGGCGTGCGACAAGATAGGACTGGAAGGAGTTAGCACCCACAGCATGAGACGGACGGCTCTCACTGTGATGCACCGCGCTGGCATCCCTTTAGGGGTGTTGCAGAAAATATCAGGGCATCGCAGCTTACAGGCACTTCAAAAATATCTAGAAGTCTCAGAGGAGCAAGTTGAACTGGCGATCTCCTCGCTCAGGTTTTAACTCAATCCCCTACCTGTAGCGACCTGCAATCATAAAGCGTTAAACCTGCAATCATCGCGTTTTCAAACCAGGAATAGTTGCAACTATAAATTGACCTGAACCAGGATTAACTGTAACTGACAGCAGGCAAGAAAACGACCGTTTTCCTTGTGTCGGGCTTTTCGCCGCAATGAGGTCTTGATCAGCACGAGAAAACTCATCAAGAAATCAAAATCAGGTTACAGGGTCAGCTCTAAGTTTTCTAACCCAGCGAAACCGTAACTTTCTGCATGAATACGCCCGCTGGCCCTAATAGTATTGCTTGATCTCACTTTTGGTTGACGGCAGTCCTGTAACCGTAAAGGGCTACTGAGAAAGAATACTCACCGAAGCGTAAGCCATTTTGCCATTCTGAAGAAAGTCATGTTGCACTCAACAGTTGGGCAGCTTCTCGCAATCGTTCTACATCGCGCATCGGTGGCGTACCAAAGAGCCGCTTGTACTCTCGGTTAAAGTGCGAGGCATCGTCATACCCCACACGGTAAGCAGCACTGCTAGCATCAAGGTTTTCTCCCAGCATCAGACGGCGAGCTTCTTGGAGCCGCAGTTGCTTCTGGAACTGCAAGGGACTCATGGCCGTGACCGACTTGAAGTGATGATGGAAGCCCGAAACACTCATGCCCAACTCGCGGGCGATGCTTTCAATACTAAGCGGCTGGTTAAAGTCTTTGCGGAGGCGATCGACGGCTCTGGCGATGTGGTGGGTATAGCCACCCAGAACGGCAATCTGGCGCAGCCGATTCCCTTGTGTTCCCATCAGCAGCCGGTAAATGATTTCCCGCTTAATCAAGGGTGCCAGTATAGGTGCTTCAGTAGGGGAATTGAGCAGTCTGACGAGTCGGACTACCGCATCTAACAGATTGGCATCCAATGGGCTGACGTTGATCGCTTTGACATTGGCACCCCGTTGATCTGAGGGATAGCCTGCCTCAACCATGACTGAGCTGACTAAGGTGGGGTCAAGATCGAGGCGCAGGCTCAAGTGAGGTTTTTCCGGAGTGGCTTCTAGAATTTGACTGGCAATCGGCAGTTCGACTGTTGCCAGCAGATAATGCATTGGATCGTACTGATAGCGATCGCTACCCAAAAGCACTTCTTTGCTGCCCTGAGCAATCACACAAAAGGCAGGGATCGAGATGCTATGAAGGCATTCCGAAGGGGAGGAGATGCGATAGAAGTGTAATCCTTTCAGTGGCTCGATCGTCCCATCCTGGTGAATCGCTTGGGCAATCCGCTCCGTCAGTTCATCCCGGTTGGCTTGCGCTCTGTCTGCCTCGCGCGTTGCCTGCGGGTCGTTGATTAGAGCCACATCCAACGTTTCAATGGTTTTAGCAACGTTCATTTCAAATTTTGCAGGATTGTACAACGATCTTAGACGATCGTTCTATGGTTTGCTCTATAGAGTCCCTAAAATAGAGCTAAAGCAATGAAAGGTGACTCCGGCTGCTTCTAAGCATCTAGACTTTTATTCAAGAGAAACCTCAGTTTTGATTGGGCAAACGATGCGCCTACCTGATCACCAAACCGGCAAGGCGCACCTTGCTGCTTAAAAATTTCATCCCTATTGATAGAGAAATGATCAGTGCCCAATTTCTACGATTGGGCCAACCAGAGGCATTAAGTAATGGACATCAAACGCGGTGGCTCGCAGCCTTCCACCAAAGGACCGGCTGAGTATTTTACTGGCACGGTTCGCATTGACCCCCTGTTCCAAGCCAACGATCCAGCACGCACGGCGGGAGCCAGCGTCACGTTTGAGCCAGGTGCTCGGACAGCATGGCACACTCACCCGTTAGGACAAACCCTGATCGTCACGGCTGGCTGCGGTCTGGTACAACGCTGGGGTGAAGCGATCGAGCAAATTCGACCGGGGGATGTGATCTGGTTTTCGCCGGGTGAGAAGCATTGGCACGGTGCTACCCCACTACAGCGATGACGCACATCGCCATTCAAGAGGCGCTCGACGGTAAGCCTGTAGACTGGCTGGAACAGATCAGCGACGAGCAATACGCAGGAAGATCTTAATGCTTTTGAAATGTCCCATCAAAGGGAGAAACTGGCAGAAGAGAATGCTGATTGGGGTTCTTACCCTGGTGATGTCTCTGAGTTACTCAGCCTGCCGTGCCGACAATAGGATGCCTGGCAGTGCCTCGTCGAAGCTGCCAACTGAACGATCAACCCAGCAGGCAAACAGTATGAAGATCAACATCAAGGTCGGAGACAAAACCGTTACAGCCACGTTGATCGACAACCCAACCACACGAGATTTTGTTTCCCTGCTGCCGTTAACGCTGACGATGAACGATTTGTTTGGCAGAGAAAAGTTTGCTCACCTTCCGAGAGCGATTTCGCAGGAGGGAGAGCGAACCAAAACCTATGAAGTTGGAGACATCATTTACTGGTCTCCCGGTCCTGATGTAGCTATTTATTATCGCCACGACGGTCAAGCAATCCCTGACCCCGGCATCATCACGATCGGCAAGATCAATGCTGTCTTAGGGGCATTTAACGAAACATTCAATGTCCCTGGGTCTATCAACGTGACGATAGAGCGAATTCAGTAGAAACGTTAAAGGAGATAGAAATGAAATTTCTTGCAACAACGATCATGTCATTTTCCCTGCTTACGTTGGCGCTTGCTCAGGCGGGTCGGACACAAGTCTCATCGGACAATCGCACACGGACAGTAGAGATCACTCGGAACGGTTCGCAGCCTTCCACCAGAGGGCCAGCCGAAAACTTTACAGGTTCCGTCCGCATTGACCCCCTATTCTCAGCACAAAGTCCAGCTCGCGCGGGTGGTGCCAGTGTCACTTTTGAGCCTGGTGCGCGGACAGCGTGGCATACCCATCCACCGGGACAGACTTTGATTGTGACGGCTGGGTCTGGTTATGTGCAGCAATGGAGCGGACAAATTCAGGAAATCAGACCTGGTGATGTCGTCCGAATTCCACCCGGTGTAAAACACTGGCACGGGGCTACAGCCACCACAGCCATGACGCACATCGCCCTTCAGGAACAGCTCAATGGCAGGGTCGTGGGCTGGATGGCACCGGTCAGCGACGAGCAATATCAGACACCAAACGTAAACCAGTAGGAGCATTCATTGATACATGTATGGAGAACTCAATGAAATACCGCGTTCTAATACCAACCCTCTTGATGAGTGCGATCGGTGCAACGGCAGCAGTTGCACTTGATGAAACGCGCGCCTCTAAGATCTCCCAAGCACCCGCCCCAAAGTCCGCTGTGGTCGAGGGGGCAGACAACTTCTATAAGAGCGACAAGGTAACCATGCAAAAGGTTACGTTCAAAAACCAATACAACATGAAGGTTGCCGGGAATCTCTTCATTCCCAAAATCTTGAATCAGACCGCCAAGAATGCCGCAATCATTGTCGGGCACCCAATGGGCGCAGTCAAAGAACAAAGCTCGAATCTGTATGCTCAAAAACTGGCTGAACAGGGATTCGTCACCTTGTCCCTCGATTTGTCCTTCTGGGGCGAGAGTGAGGGACGAATCCGCAACGCTGTTTCGCCGGATATTTATGCCGAGGATTTCAGTGCTGCGGTTGATTTTCTGGGCACCCAGGCATTCGTTGACAGGGACAGAATTGGCGTTCTTGGAATTTGCGGCAGCGGCAGCTTCGTCATTAGTGCCGCCAAGATTGATCCGCGTCTGAAGGCGATCGCGACGGTCAGCATGTACGACATGGGTGCGGTCAACCGTAACGGGCTGAGGCATTCTACGACTCTCGAACAGAGAAAGAAAGTCATCGCAGAGGCGGCTGAGCAACGCTATACGGAGTTCACAGGTGGCGAGACCCAATACACAAGCGGGACCGTGCATGAACTGAATGAGAACTCCACCGCTATTGAGCGTGAGTTCTATGACTTCTACCGTACTCCTAGGGGCGAATACACCTCCAAAGGGTCGTCGCCGAAACTGACAACGCACCCGACACTGACCAGCAACGTCAAATTCATGAACTTTTACCCGTTCGACGACATTGAGGCAATTTCGCCTCGTCCCATGCTGTTCATCACGGGTGACAATGCGCATTCTAGGGAGTTTAGCGAAGATGCCTACAAGCGCGCAGCCGAGCCAAAGGAACTCTACATCGTTCCAAACGCGGGACATGTCGATTTGTACGATCGGGTGAATTTGATCCCGTGGGACAAGCTTCAGTCCTTTTTCAATCAGCATCTCAGTCGGTAAGCGAGCAATTAGCAGGAGAAAATATGTCAACACAATCGAATGAAAACTTTGCTGGCAAGGTCGCTTTTGTAACTGGAGCCGCGAGCGGCATCGGTCGAGCGACGGCACTGGCGTTTGCCCGTGAGGGTGCCAGCGTGTCGGTTGCTGATGTTTCAGAACCGGGCAATCAAGAAACGGCTCGCATGATTGAAGAACTGGGCGGACACGCGATCGCCGTCAAGTGCGATGTGACGTGGTCTGAGGACGTGAAGGCGGCCCTAGATAAGACTGTTGAGGCCTTCGGGCGGCTGGACTTTGCCTTCAACAACGCGGGCATCGAGCCGAAGAAGGCGGCTCCGACTGCGGAGTACGAGGAGGAGGAGTGGAACCGGATTATCGACATCGACCTGCGCGGCGTTTTCCTGTGCATGAAGCACGAGATCCCGCTGATTCTCGAGCAGGGACGTGGCGCGATCGTCAACACGTCTTCGGGTGCGGGCATCATCGGTATCAAGGGTAGCCCCGCGTACACCGCCGCGAAACATGGGGTGATCGGACCGACCAAGGCAGCGGCGCTCGACTATGCGTCGCAAAACATTCGCGTCAACGCCGTCTGTCCCGGCTATATCGACACCCCCATGATGGGTCGCTTCACTGGCGGTACGGACGAAGGGCGCGCGAAGGTGGTTGCGGAGGAGCCGGTTGGTCGGATGGGCAAGCCCGAAGAGATCGCCGAGGCTGTCCTCTGGCTGTGCTCGGACGCGGCTGCCTTCATCGTTGGGCATGCCATGGTCATCGATGGCGGTCAGACGGTGCAATGATGTTCGTCGCCAACCTGATCAAACTAAACGCACGACAACAAAGCATTGCTCATGATCTGGATGGAACAGGTCAGCGACAGCAGTATCAGACACCAAAGATAAACAACTAGGAGCATCTCATGTACAACACGAAAGCTTACTCCGCAGTCAGTGCAACATCACCATTGGCATCTGACACGATCGCTCGGCGTGATCCAACCGAACACGATGTGCAGATTGAAATTCTCTTTTGTGGCATCTGCCATTCCGACCTCCATTCAGTGCGGAACGAGTGGAGCGATTTCATGTCCACAACTTACCCGATCGTGCCCGGTCATGAGATCGTCGGACAGGTCACTCAAGTCGGCACGGCAGTGACGAAGTTCAAGACTGGCGATCGAGTGGGAGTTGGCTGTATGGTTGATTCGGATGATACCTGTCCCAATTGCAAAGCTGGCCTTGAGCAGTTTTGCCAGAATGTCACCTTCACCTACAACTCCCCAGACAAGCATAAGACCGCTCCGGTTACCTATGGTGGCTACTCCAACAGCATTGTTGTCGATCAACGCTTTGTGCTGCGCGTTCCCCCAAACCTTGATCTGGCTGGAGTTGCACCGCTTCTGTGTGCAGGCATCACCACGTATTCGCCACTCCGTCATTGGGGCGTCACAGAGGGTAAGAAAGTCGGCGTGGTCGGTCTAGGTGGGCTGGGGCACATGGGCGTGAAGCTGGCTCATGCGATGGGAGCGCACGTTGTCGTCTTTACCACGTCCCCCGACAAGAAAGAAGACGCGCTGCGCCTGGGTGCTGATGAAGTGGTCGTCTCCCGCAACAGCGATGAAATGCAGAAGCACGCGGGTAGCTTCGACTTCATCCTCGACACGGTCTCTGCCAAGCATGACATTAACGCCTATCTCAATCTACTCAAACTCGATGGCAACATCACCCTGGTTGGCGCACCCGAAAAACCTCTGGAGGTCGCAGCCTTCAGCCTGATCATGGGTCGCCGTAATCTCTCTGGCTCTAACATCGGTGGCATTGCCGAAACCCAGGAAATGCTTGACTTTTGCGGGGAACATAACATCACCGCCGATGTTGAAGTCATCCCGATCCAGAAGGTCAACGAAGCGTATGAAAGACTGCTCAAGTCGGATGTGAAGTACCGCTTCTCGATCGATATGGCATCCCTGAAATCTGAATAATCTACCCGCTGCATGCAAGATATTTTCATTCAATACATTTGCCTGATCTTGATCATTCTCGGACTGGTCATGATTGCGAATAAGCTGCGACTGGCTTACCCGATCGTGCTGGTATTGGGTGGACTTGCACTGAGTTTCGTCGCTCCGTTTTCAAAGATCACCATTAACCCAGAGCTAGTTTTCCTGATTTTTCTTCCCCCCCTGCTGTATGAAGCGGCGTGGCAAGGGTCGTGGAAAGAATTCTGGAAATGGCGAGGGCTGATTATCGGGTTTGCGTTTCCGATCGTCATCTTCACGTCATGCGTAATTGCAGTCGTCTCCAGTGCGCTCATTCCCGGTTTTACGCTAGCGATGGGCTTCCTTTTGGGGGGCATTATCTCCCCGCCTGATGCCGTTTCCGCGACGACGATCATGCGGCGGGTCAATGTGCCAAAATCGCTCGTCAGTCTGATTGAAGGCGAAAGCTTGCTTAACGATGTCTCGTCGTTGATCGTGTTTCGGTTCGCGTTGGCGGCAGTGCTCACCAGACAGTTTCAATTTCAAGCCGCAGCCGTCAACTTTGGTTTCGTGATTTTAGCGGGAGTTGCGATCGGTCTAGTTGTGGGATTGATTTTCTATGGCATTCATCGGTTATTATCGACAACGTCCAGCATCGAAATTGTTTTAACCCTGGTGACGCCTTACTGCATGTATTATGCGGCTGAACACTTTCACGGGTCAGGCGTGCTAGCAGTCGTTAGCGGTGGCTTGCTTTTATCCAGTAAGCGCGATCGCTTGCTGAGTTACCAGAGCCGGATTGAAGGCATCAATGTCTGGACGAATCTGGTCTTTGTCTTGAACGGATTGATTTTTTTGCTGATCGGACTCGAATTGCCGTTTGTCGTCCGGCAGCTTGGAAACATTAGTTTGGGCAGTGCCATTTGGTATGGATTGATCGTCGCGATCGTGCTGATCGGAACACGGCTACTTTGCACCCTAGGAACGTCTGTTTTGATGCGAGTCATGAGCCGGTTTATCACGGTGTCAGACCCGAATCCAGGCTGGAAAGGTCCACTAATTTTTGGTTGGGTGGGAATGCGCGGTGTGGTATCGCTGGCATCTGCACTGTCCATCCCGCTACTGACTCCAGCCGGACAGCCATTTCCCTACCGTGAGCTTATTCTCTTCATCACGTTTATCGTCATTCTCATCACCCTGGTTTTTCAAGGATTAACGCTGCCCTGGCTAATCCGCACCGTCAACCTCAGAGATCGGTTTACCCTCATCCCTGAGTCCCAGCAGGAGCTGATCATTCAAAAGAAATTAGCGCAGGCTTCGCTTCAATTCCTGCAAGAAAAATACAGTGGCGAGCGGGCGCGAAACGAACATCTGGATAATCTGTTCTCTAAGCTCGAAATTAATCTAAAGTTTTTCGATCGCCAACTCGAAGAATCAAACTTTACCTGGCAAAACTCAATAAAAGGCTATCAATCGATTTACCTGGAAGTGTTGGAGCGACGACGAGAGTTACTGAACAACATGAATCGCCATGCCGAGTTTGATGAAGCGTTGCTCAGAAAGTATTTTTTATTGACCGACTTGGAAGAATTCAGAGTTCGGAAGATCGGTGCACAAGAATCCGGTACCGAGTGAGAAGCAATGATCAATGGCAACCAATATCAGTTCTACATCAAAGGGAAAAAACAATGCAAACGCGCAAACTTGGCAACAGCAACTTAGAAGTCTCCGCGAGCAGCTTCGCTGTGCCGAAGGCAACGGGCTGTCGCGTATCTACGCCGCGATTTGTCAAGTGATACCCCAAAGTTGGACGAGTTCATTCTCGCCGCTGAACGGTTTCCCGCTGTCGTGTCGCCTGATGTCATCGATAGTGATAAATCTGGGCGATCGCTTGATGCTGCCGTCGCCAGCGTGACCACGACAGCACTTGCTGCACACTGGGCGTTTACTGCCAGACTAACTGCCACAGCAATCGTCGCACTTCTAAAATCGTCAAGGGCAAGCACGGCGCTACGGAAGTCGAGGATTGAACCTGAGAACGCGCGGTGAGATTTCGCCGCTGATTGCCTTCTGCCTGCGCTGCTCGCACCCGAATCACATTCAACACGGCATGAGCACAGATCGCCAAGGTGATATGCCGATACCATCCCGTCCAGGTTCGGACTTCGTATTCGTCGAGTCCGACCGCTCCTTTGCCGTCTTCAAATCCGGTTTCGATTTTCCAGCGGCAGCCCGCCGCCCGTACCGCTGCTTCTAGTCGCGTCCTGTCTGGCGCATACACACTGTAGTAGTCCAACTTATCTGGAGCCGCCATGCGCCGTCGTACCAGCACATGGCGGCTCCATCCAGCAGAGCCACCGTTCACTCGCATCCGAATCCATTCATACTCCCGTGCGCCTTTGGAACCCTTGCCACAACTGAGTCGTTTCCACTCCTCGGCGGGTCAACTGGCGGCTAATTCATCGACTCGACACTGCAATCGATCCACTCGGACTCGTTCATGACGCGGTATCGCGAACACGTAGGCTTGGTGCCGTTCCTCTAACCACCGTCGCAGTCCGTGATCAATCGCGTACAGTTCATCCGCTGTGACCCATTCCACACTCACCCCAGCTTCAAACGCTCGTTCTAGCATCCGCAGTCCTAGCTGCACCTTCGTCGCAAACGCCACGTCGCTCGGCACTTGCGCTTGGGTGCGGCGCTCCTCATCCTTCGCCCACACGTTCGGCAGATATAATTCGCGATCAATAAACGTGGCACTCTGGCGGCTGGCATACATCAAAAATACGCCGATTTGACAATTCTCGATTTGCCCGGTGGTGCCTGTGTATTGCCGTTGCACCCCCACCGACTGCTGGCCCCCTTTGACAAATCCCGTGTCATCGAGAATCAGCACACCTTTGGGATCGCTCAGATGCTCTAGGACATATGCCCGCAAATCATCCCGCACCAGATCGGCATCCCATTTGGCTCGTCCCACGAGATGTTGAAATCCATACGGCGTAGCAGCGCCCATTGCTTCTGACAGTTGCCAGCAGTTCTTGCGGTTCAGCGTTCCGAGTAATCCTTGGAGATACCCTTTGGCATTCTCTCTGGCTTCGCTTCGGGCAAAGCGAACTCCAATGCGAGCCGTGAAGCGATCTAGTTCTTGTGACCAACCGATAATGGTTTGATGCTCAGTCTCAAGTGAGACAGGATGGATTGTGTTTGGAGGGCTAAGCTTCATCTGAGGTGCGTTCAAATGACCACTCCAAAAGCCTATCGCCTCTCGATTTGATGATCTACAACTGTATAGTTGTGGCCTAGCTTCCGTACTACAACTGCTTTGAAATCCGCATTCTCTCGTGGATTATAGTGCAATCCTTTATTCCAACGCGAAACGGCTGAAATGTCTCCAGTGAGAAAGGTTGAGCCATTTTCGCCGCGCTGGAACTTGTATGCTGAGAGAGTGTGGTAGACCGACTGGGACCGGGTTGAAAAGACCGTGCAGAAGCCTGGGTTGCCGCACACTCTAACTGCCTTGAACTCGAACACTGCCTTCGGCTCACGCGGAGCGTGTCCGCCTGGAACGCTGATTCCGCATCGTGCAAGTTTGAGTCCTCAGCTAGAGCAGCCGTTTTTGGACAAATTGATATGACTCAATCCCAACTCTGGATCGGCATCGATGTTGCCAAAGACCATCTCGATATCTATATTCGCCCCAGTGCTGAACTGTTTCAAGTGCCCAACACAGAGGCAGGCATTGCCCAGTTAGTGCAACGACTTGAACCACTGCACCCGACATTGATCGTGATGGAAGCGACTGGAGGATTAGAAATTCCGGCAGCCGTCGCCTTCAGTCGTGCTCAACTGCCAGTCGCGGTCGTCAATCCACGCCAAGTGCGAGACTTTGCTAAAGCGACTGGGAAACGTGCTAAAACCGATGCCCTCGATGCCGCAGTCCTAGCTCATTTTGCCCAAGCAATTCAACCGAATGTGAGTGCGATCGCAGATGAAGACACTCAGCAGATGGAAGAGCTTGTTGCTCGTCGTCGCCAGATTGTCGAGATGCTGACGGCTGAAAAGAATCGCTTAGGCACGGTGCGCGGCTCCACCCGGCAAGACATCGAGTAACATATTGAGTAGTTAGAAAAGCGGCTGGCAGACCTCGAAGCCAAGCTCCAGCAGGCGATTGAGCAAAGTCCGCTGTGGCTAAAGCAGGTGAAATTGCTCAAGAGTGTTCCTGGCGTTGGAGCAGTGACCTCCACCACCCTCCTCGTGAACTTACCAGAGCTAGGCAGCCTCAGCCACAAGCAAATTAGCAGCTTGGTCGGAGTCGCTCCGATCAATCATGACAGTGGTAAGCATCGCGGCAAACAGTTCATTTGGGGCGGACGAGCGCAAGTTCGTGCCGTGTTGTACATGGCAGCCTTGACTGCAACCCAATGCAATCCGGTAATCAAAGCATTCTATGAGCGACTGTGCCAGAGTGGAAAGCCGAAGAAAGTTGCGCTCACTGCCTGTATGCACAAGCTGTTAGTGATTCTGAATGCGATGGTGAAGAATGGCGCTTCCTGGCAACCAAATTGCGTTGAGCAGGCTTGACGTTTAACACAATCGCTTCTGCGGATCGAGCAGGAGACTGTACAAAAAACAGCTTTGATAACTCAACCACTCTACACTCAGAGTGCACAAGTTCTTCAAAGACTGAAAGCTCAAGTTAACTCGGGAGTGACAAACCGGTTTGTTCCTCTCTTCTTTCCAACCTCACTGACTGAGCGATTCACGTTGCCTCAATTCACTCATCTCAACCTTGATTTCAAATGCAATGTGGATGATAAACATAGCTGAAGCGATCGTGGCACAATTGGGAATCCTACCCGCATAAACAGTTGGGAATGAACACGAAATCACAATCCTAGCTTCAGACAGCATTTGTCGCCATGAGCGATGAGACTGCTTTTACCAATACCTCCGGTTCAATCGGCTTCGAGAGGTGCATTTGAAATCCTGCGGCTAAGGCTTGTTGCTGATTGACCTCCCCAGCATAAGCAGTCAGAGCGATCGCTTTGAGGGTGCCTCCTTGCTCCGGTGACCACTTTCTAATTTGCTGAATCAGGGAGTAACCATTGATTTTTGGCATACCAATATCGCATAACAGGAGGTCGGGAACCGATTGATTTAAGAGAAACAGTGTCTCTGCTGCCGAACTGGCTGTTGTCACTTGTGCACCTGCTTGGGTCAAGATGAATGACGCCAACTCGCGCATATCCGCGTCATCGTCCACCACCAAGACGCAAATCCCGGTCAAATCTACCGCAGCTTCTGCATTCTCAATCTCCGAAGTGAGTGCCTGCTCCATCTGGTTTAACGGCAGACGAACGACAAAGGTTGCGCCTAGATTGGGTCCTAGGCTCTCTGCCCAAACGCTTCCTCCATGCAGTTCCACCAACTGACGTACGATCGCTAGCCCCAATCCCAACCCCCCAAATTGTCGGGTGATGCCGCCGTCTTCCTGGCGGAAGTAATCAAATACGTGAGGGAGAAACTCTGGATGAATGCCTTTTCCCGTATCTTTAACTTGAATTTGAGCATTTGTGCCAACCTGCTCTAAGCACACCTCGACTCGCCCGCCAGACGGCGTGAACTTCACAGCATTCGACAGGAGATTCCAAACGACCTGTTGCAGGCGGTTTGTGTCGCCCAAAATGCTTCCTGAAAGGGAATTTAGGGTAGTTTGAATGCGAAGCTGTTTTGCTTCAGCCGCCAAGCGGACGGTTTCTAAAGCAGCTTCAATCGTGGCAGCTAGATTGACGGGCGCAATGGTTAAAGACATTTTTCCCTGCAAGATGCGGGAGACATCCAGCAAGTCTTCAATTAACTGCGCTTGCAGTTCGGCATTGCGTTTGATCGTTTCCAACGCTTGATCGGTTTTGGTCGCGTCTAAGCGTTTAGTGCGTAACAGTCTTGTCCAACCGAGAATTGGATTTAGGGGCGTTCGCAGTTCATGGGACAAGACTGCTAGAAACTCATCTTTGATCCGGTTAGCGGCTTCTGCTTTGGTTCGGTCACGTTGGGCTGCTTGATAAAGTTGGGCATTGTCGATCGCCAACGAGGCCCGACGCGCCAATTCTTCTGCCAATTGCAAATCTGCTGGAGTGTATCGTCTTGCAGATTCGGCAGCGATAAAGGAAATGACTCCCATAATTCGTGCCTGAGTTCTCAACGGTACGGTCATGACGGAACTGAATCCCACCTGCCGTAGAATCTCTAGATGCTCAGGGTCACAGGCAGCCTGCACCAGCAGTTCATCGGGGATTTCTGAAACGAAATCCGGTTGTCCAGTTCTTAGGGTTAATGCTGCTCCGCGAGCGGCATTCGGGTCTAATGGGTACTTGTCACGAATCTGATGTGCCCATTCCAGCTTGGTAGGATCAACGTGCGCTACCGCAATCTGATCGATGGTGCCATCCTCCTCAATCATATGAACCGTACACCAGTCGGCTAATTCTGGCACAGTGAGTTGGGCAACTCGCTCTAAGGTCGTTTGGTAATCCAGAGAAGATGCCAGCACCGTCCCGGCTTCAGAAAGGAACTGTTGAGTGCGCTCTAGCCTAACGCGTTCCGTGACATCGACTACATAAATCAGGACGCTTTCTACCTGGTGATTGGAGTTGACAGTCGGCAAATAGTAAACGTTGTAGTAACCAGGGCGACGATCGCTGCGTCCCGGCACATTCACCGCAAAGTTCTGCGAAATGAAGGGATCTCCAGTCGAGTAAATTTGGCGAAAGACTTCGACTAATTTGGGCTCGGATTGACTAAACAGATCTGAAATTGAACAGCCTAAGTGTTGTTCACGGGATAATCCGTTAATTTCAGCTAATGCCTCATTAATGGCAGTGAAGCGCTGCTGGGCATCTAATAAAGCGAGTCCAATCGGAGATGTTTCAAACACAGCTGCCAGTTGCTGTTGGGCAGCTTCTGCTTGGGAGCGGGCAATGCGTTCACGCTCTAATAGTTGTTCTCGCTCCTGCTCCGCTTGCTTGCGCTCCGTGACATCCAACACCAACGACAATACCGAAGTCATTCGTCCCGATTTGTCTCTGAGACTGGAGTTATACCACTCGCAATGCACAACGTCGCGATCTTTTGTGTAATTGCGGTTAGATGAGAAAATATGCGGTTCCTCACCATAAACCAACCGCTGACAGACGTCCGCAACAGGTTCCAGGTCTTCTTCAAAGACAAACGGGATTTCAGTTAAAGATTTACCCAGTATTTCTTCAGCTTTCCAACCCAAAATGCGCTCTGCACCAGCAGACCATCGAATGGCTCGAAAGTCATGGTCCCATTCCACAACTGCCATCGGTGTG
Organism: Myxacorys sp.; assembly: GCF_059501405.1. Classification (NCBI taxonomy): domain Bacteria; kingdom Bacillati; phylum Cyanobacteriota; class Cyanophyceae; order Leptolyngbyales; family Leptolyngbyaceae; genus Myxacorys; species Myxacorys sp. The sequence continues at coordinate 3,655 of NZ_JCACCM010000107.1, read as the reverse complement.
TTTTCAACATGGAAATTGAGCTTTTGTAGAGTTTGATGCAATGTTTCTTCTGCTTGCTTGCGCTCTGTAATGTCAATCACAACGCCAATGGAATGCTTAGGCTGTCCTTGAGCATCATAAGAAAACTGCCCTCTAGCTTCGACCCAGTGAACCGAGCCATCCGCCCAACGCAGGCGATATTCGTGATGGTACTCGGTTCGCTCCTGAATTGCTCGTTGCAGCTTTGTCTCCGTTTCTGCCAAGTCGTCCGGATGAACCCGACTTATCCAAAGTTCGTAGCTTGGCTTATCTTCATCCGGCTGTAGACCCAGAATGGTGAAATGCCCTACTGACCAGAGGAGCGTTCCTGTTTGCATATTCCAGTCCCAGGTGCCCATCCGTCCCACGTTAAGCGCAAGTTGCAGGTGGGCTTCCCTTTCTCGTAATTCTGCTTCTGCTCGCGATCGCTCCACCGCCAGCCAAGTTTTTTCAGCAATGCGCTCCAGCAACCCCACATCTTCTGCTGTCCACTGACGAGGAGCGACATGGTGCAAGACTAACAATGCCTCAAATCGTCCTGCTTTGACGAGGGGGACACACAGCAGCGATTTAGTCTGAATCGCATCAAAAGCTGCTGCCCCTGATCCAGCCGTGCGAGGATCGCGATCAACATCCTCAACCACAACGGTTTTGCCCTGCTTCAGTGCTGCAATGATGTCTGGACCAAAGGAATTCATGTGGTGGATACCCGCAACGCTGATGACACCATTGCAGTAGTCGCGATCTACAATGACGTATTCCCGGGTTGGATCAATTTCACCGTAGGTACAGCGAGTGACATTGAAATGTTGTCCAGTGGAACTAACCACTTGCCACATAATTTCTTCAGAGTTTTGAAGGGCACGAATGGCCTCATTCAATTCGATCAAGAACTGTTGTTGTCTTTCTTTGCGCTGAAGTTCTTGGAGTAAGACTTCCGCTTGCTCACGAGCTTGGACTTGGGCAGTGACCTCAATGCCATGAATCAAGATGCTGTCAATGCAACCATCAATGTCTCTGAGCGGTAGAAACACAAGATTGAAAAAGCCTTCAACGAGATTGCCATCCCTATTCGGATCCCAACGAGATAAGCATTCATCTTCTCGAATAATTTCCCCAGTCTGATAGACCCGATCGTAAATCTCAAAATATTCCTGGCTTTCTATTTCGGGGAATACTTCGCGTGCCGTCTTATCAAGAATGTCTTCGGAACGTCCAGACACGGTGAGAAACTTAGAGTTCGCCAGTTCAAAGACGTGATCAGGACCCGACAGCACGGCAAACATGGCAGGCACTTGCATCAGAATGTCTCGCAGCCGCTGACGTTCCTTTTCAACCAATCGACGGCTCTTCTGTTCCTGCTCTAGCAGGCGAGCGCGTTCAGCTTCGATTTGCTTGCGCTCCGTAATATTGACCGAAACGCCCAGCATTCGCGTGGCGTGTTCAGCCTCATCGAGATAGACGCGTCCCTGACTTTTCAGCCACAGTATCGTGCCATCGGGGCTCATCACTCGGTATTCCTGAGAAAAGGCGTGGTCACCCGTAATCGCTTGTTCCATCGCTTGCCTGACTAGGGGTCGATCATCGGGATAGATCACCGCACGAAATGCTTCTGCGGTACCCACGTGCATGCCCAAAATCTTCAGCGCGTTTGGAGAACATACCACTTGATTGGTTTCAAAATCGATGTCCCAAGCAATCATTTCGGCAGACGTAAGGGCAAGCTGTAAGCGTTCTTCGGTCTGCCGCAGGCTTTCTTCAATCTGTTTGAGGCGAGTTACATCCTGAAACATCCCAATGCCAATGGCGGGATGTCCATGCATGGCTGGCAAGGTTTCTCCCCAGCATAGGGTTGAGCGAATGCCACCAGGCGTATACCAGTTCATTTCATAGTTTTCTAACCGTTCTCCCCGAGCAATTAGAACGGCGGGCATTCTTTCGGTTGGGATGCGATCGCCGTTCGCGTCGGTACAGTAATAAGCGTCGGTATATTCATCTAAGGATTTGTCTTTCGGTAAGTCACCCCCTGCTAATTCATTCGCAATTCGGTTGGAAAAAGTAACTCGTGCGGTTTCGGGTTCGATAAATACGGTTGGCGTTGGCATTAGATTCAGCACTGCTTCCAACCATTTCTGCTGATTTTCCAATGCTTCCGTTTGCTGCCTCAGTAGCGTTTCAGTCTGCTTGCGCTCCGTAATATCTTGAAACACCGCGACGGTCGCTAGAATTCGCTCCTGCTTATCTAAGATTGGGCTTGAATTGACTGAAATAACGGTATAACTGCCATCTTCCTGACGTAGCTCCATTTCCTCCCGGATAACGATTTCACCCGTTCTGAGCGATCTCATTAGGGGGTACTCATCCGGTGCGTAAATCTGTCCATTCGGGCGAAATGCTTCAAACGGGGTAAGGCGTACATAGTCCTCTAGCTCGCGGGTCTCTTCAAAGTCATATTTGACAATTTGTTTGGCTTGTTCGTTTGCGAGCACCAACTTGCCAGAAATGGCATCTGCGATGAAAACTCCTGCAGGCATCTGGTGCAGAACTGCTTCAAATTTTGCCCTTTCCGTTTCCAACGCTTGGAGTAATTTTTCCCGTTCCGCCTCTGCTTGCTTGCGTTCTGTCACATTGCGAAAATAAACGGCGATCCCTTCGACAGAAGGATAAGCATTGACTTCCAGCCAGCATTGAATGGAGCTCCCAAATTCTTCCCATGTCACCGGAACTTGTTCTGCCAAAGCTTGATGCATCGCTTGATAGGCGACTCCACCTACAAGTTCAGGAAAAACGTCGTTCCAAACGTGTTTACCCAGCAATTCCTCAGGGGTTTTGTGCAAAATTTGAGCAGCTGCCTCATTGACATAGGTGTAGTGCCAGTCCCGATCAAAGGCAACAAAAGAATCGGTGATACTTTCCAGAATGATTGCTACTTTGCGTTCAGCCGTTTGGGCGCTCGTATTTACCGCCTGTTCTAACCGTGTCTCTAACTCCTGTTTTTGATGTTGTAGAGCTGCAATTTCCTGCTGTTGCTCAAGAATTTGGTTTTGAATCAACGCCACTTGAGCATCTGCTCCAGTAGATTCGTTAGGATGCTCCGCTTCAAGATGGCGAGCAAAGTGTTCAATCACTTCAGAGCGAGAAATTCCCCGTTTGTGTGCCTCCTTGTCGAGCGATCGCCAGGCTGTATTGGTAAGCGAGATGCTAATGCGTTGTTTGGTTTCTGAATCCCAATTTTGAACAAACTTACCTGTGGCGTCGCGCTTCATATAAAGAATTAACCGTATGCGTAAACGGAACACCTTATTAAATCTGAGTTGCTCTCTCCTATATATCTTCCCTAAGAGTGAAGATTTCCACCTTATCTAAACTCAAGGGGCTGTGCTGCAAAAAATTATAGAGTAAGCATCTATGCGCTGCTCAAAGCGGCAAATCAGCACCTCTTGAAGGAGATTACAATCTACTCCTCAAAAAAGGTTAAGTAAATCTAGAGGATAGCCGCATAACAATCCCAATGGATCGGAACAATTCAGTTTGATTCGGTTAATTATAGTAGAAGTGACTATGTCCGGTGATTGCGAACGTGGTCATGTTCTAGACCTGTGGAATCAGGAATAATGGAGGAGCCAGTTTCAAACTA
>NZ_JCACCM010000106.1:0-23116 GCF_059501405.1 Myxacorys sp. | reverse complement strand
CTCTGTTTTGCCTGCACCTTGATCTGGTTGCGGTGAAAAGTCAACAGAACCTAGTAAATTCAATAATTTCTAACTTTACTTAACGCAAATACAGTAAATAAAACTGTTCGTCCTCTCAAACTTCGTCATGAGTATTTCTTAGAATGTGACGGTTTCCAAGTTTATTGTTCATGATTTAGGTGCTCTCAAAGGCAAACATCACTCTAGTTTCCAACTTTATTTCTGAACCACTGCGAAGTCAGAACGAAAAACCAAGGCTTTTAGGCTGGCTAAGTTTCCAACTTTATTCTCGTTTAACAAAACTTGTCAGGTAATAAAACGGTTGGACAATTTGTAAAACGGTTGGACAATTTGTAAAACGGTTGGACAATTTAGTTCAGATGAACTACGATCTCTGACAAGCGAGTAGAACAGTATAGATACTCGTTTGCCAGAGGTATTTTTATGGGTAGGCGGAAGAACCAGTGGACCCAAGCTACGTCTGACCGTTACCTCAAAGAGGGGCGAGGGCAAGGGGAAGGAAAGAATTACAAACCCTGGCTCACCGTTCGAGATGTCTCCTCACGCGGCAGATCGTCAAGAGAGGTAGGTTGGAAGACAGGTCGAGACCATCACCTACTCTCAGATCAGGAGAGACGGCTCTTCTACTTGTTTGAGTGGTCAGACGATGTCGTAGACATTCGAGAACAGTTTCCTATGCTCAACCTGGATTTAGCTATGGAAATCGCGAATGAGATGGGATGGAAGTATCCTAAAAATTCTGAAAGCGATGTTTCCTATGTTTTAACCACGGACTTCATGCTGGCTGTGAAGCGAGACGGCAAACTCATGCAGGTTGCTCGAACCGTTAAGACGACAGAAGAATTAGATAAGAGCTCAATTGCTGCAAGATTAGAGATAGAGAGACGCTACTACAGAGCAGAAGGCATTGATTGGAGTGTTGTCACGGAAAGAGGGATTCCTAAACTTTTAGCAGAGAATGTTGAATGGACGCATTCTGCTTACTGGTTGGAAGCAACGTCGGAGATGGATGTTGATGAAGAACTTAGAGGATGTCTGAGAAGTCCGTGCTAGCGGCTGAACTTCTGATTCTTTCGTCGAGTCACCAGCACTCGAACCCTGATTTCTGCGTTGCAAACTACCCTTTTCAGACATCCTCTTAGGACTTTAGAAGGACATGTTAACCAGGTTTACTCAGTTGAGATTAACTCTCAAGATTCTATGATTGCCAGTGGAAGCAGAGATGGAACAGTCAAGCTTTGGGATGTTAATACAGGAAATTGTTTGAGAAATTTGCAGGATGTTTACCCATACGAAGGCATGAACATTGCTGGAGCCAAAGGCTTGACTAACGCGGACAAAGCCACACTGAAAGCACTTGGGGCGGTTTAGAATTAGAAAGGAGTTCAATATGGAAAACAACTTATTGCAACGCATCACCCATAATCCAGACATTTGTCATGGCAAACCTTGCATTCGTGGGTTACGCTACCCCGTTGAGTTTATCCTTGAACTTCTGAGCGCTGGCATGACGATCGAAGAAATCCTTACTGACTACGATGATCTCGAATCAGACGATATTCTTGCCGTTCTCCTCTTTGCTGCCCGGCTCAGCCAAGTTAAAAGCATTCATAAACTGGCATCATGAAGTTTCTCGTCGATGCCCAACTTCCTGTTCGGCTCACCCGACTGCTTCAAGAAGCAGGTCATGATACTCTCCACACCAGAGAACTCCCGCAACAGAATGCCACTCCAGACTCCATCATCAACTCACTCTCAGCTCAGCAAGAACGAGTTGTCATTACCAAAGACTCAGATTTTGTTGATTCTTTCCTCACTACACAGCAGCCCTATAAACTTCTGCTTGTCACAACAGGAAATATCAAAAACTCAGATCTGGAAGCCCTTTTTGCTGTAAATCTACTCCTCATCGTTGATTTGCTTTCCCAGCACAGTTACATTGAGTTGAGCAGAGATTCTGTAATTGTCCATCAATAGCAAAATAAAAAATTCAGTTCGATCGTTTCGCTGTCTCTACCCAATTTTCAATCCCTTTCTGGTTCTGATTTCAGCTTTGCTACCGTCGAACTGACGTCCCATTAGGTTTGCTATCCTGTATGATTCGTACTCAAGCCTCGAGCAGTATAGGACTTTATTTTCTCACAGTTCTTAATCTAACTTCAGTTTTACCGATTTGGTATAAAACTTTATTGAATCGGCACCCTGAAAAGAAAACGAAGATACAGGGTTTTAGAAGTTTCCAGTATATGAGTTTATTTTCTAGATACAAAACTTGTAAACCGAAAATAAAGTCGTTTACTAGCAAACTGAAGTCTTATACTGCGCAATAACCCCCTCTGCTAGCAAATAAAATTCTATGCTTGAACATAGGATTTTATTTGCTAGTAAAGTGCCTCATCCACCTCTAGAGTTGATAGGCTCACTACATGGCTTTATCAAATGGCTAAATCATTCAACTCGCTCTAGCCTAAAATTTGCTCAAGACTAATCTAATTCCCCTCTAAATTCTCTTTATAAATCAGCTTTAAGACGCGATCGCTACTATCTCTTCAACATCACTTCCAGATTGTTCGCTCTCAGCATCTCGAACAATATCAAGATCAATATCAATTACTGTCATTTGCAAGCCCGCTTTAGGGACATTGCCATTGCTAGAAATAAAAGGGTTCGGTTCAACGTTACCTGTACAAATGACAAGCGAGCCTTTCTTCAAGAACTGAAGTTTGCGCCATGCATAAGACTTTTCCCAAATACTCAGAGACACTGTAAACGATTCCTCACGGTTACGAGGCTTCTGAACATACAAAGTGACTGAAGCAACTTGAGCTTGCTCGCCATTCTTCAAGTCAACAGTTTTAACTTGAGCATCTGCCGCCAGGTTGCCACTAACAATCCACTTATTCAACCCTGCACTAGACATGCGATGTATCTCACAACTTTTACTGCTGTAGAGTGCCCAAAGCTCTTTGAACAGCAAACAAAGAATAGAGGACACACCATAAAAAAGCAGTAGAACTTATTGCTCTACTGCTCAACTTTACCCAGCTCAAACAAGCTTACAGACCGACTAGCTCACGTGAATCAAGCCCAGTCAACTGCTGTGCGATCGTGAGTCGTGTTTCCAATTTCGCCACACTAAACTCATTGCGTAGATGCTCTAAATGCGCCAGCGCATTGGCTTTCTCGGTAGAGGCACGGTTTAGGGCATCAACCGCGCGTCCATACTCTTGGTTGACTTGCAAAACTTCAAAGCGACGGGCTTTGCGCTGATTGTCATTCTTAAGGGCCGTTTCAAATGCGACAACCATATCTGCATTGCCTTCTAACCGGGCAAGATGCTGACGGATTTCAGCAATATTTAGCTCTAGCTCATTGACATGATGGGCTGCTTGCGCGATCGCAGCGGGATACTGATCTAAACGAAATTTCATGACTCGACATTCCTTGAACGTAAAAGGGTCAGCAGCCAAAGAGCCGCAACGGACTACAGACTACGAACAACAAAGGCTACGCACAAATAGGAGAAACTAAAGACCTAGAAGCAGCTATGCGACGAGTTCTTGTAGCTGGGGCAAGGCGCGATTAGGCAACTCAGACATGCTTGAAGGTGGCATCTGAGCTTGGGGCGCAGCTTTCTCCAAAACCTGAACTTCAATATTTACAGCTACCAGGTAGGAACCGGACTGATCCCCCACAGCTTCAGCAATCAGCTCAGCAAAGGCAGGACGATCGGCAGTGATCGGATCTCTCAAAGAGCAGCGATCCCATTCGTACTTGGCGGCAGGGTCAAGGTGCAGAATGTAATGCTTCGTCATGGAACAAGAACCTGAATCATTTGTACTAATGTACTAATTGTAGTGCAGATTCACACCAATTGCAACTGGTGGTAAAGAGGGTTGAAAAGCCCTTCTAGGAAGCGATTTGCTCTAAATTACGCGGCGCATTCGACCAGTCTTTTTGCGAGTTCTCTGTCCCCAGTCGTCGCTGATCGGCTCGATCCCAATAGGCTAGCATTGGCCCGATCGCAGCTGTTCCAGGCAGCTTAACTTCATACAGAAACCGGTCTAAAATCTGGCTCCGCTGAAGTCGAAAATGATACCCAGAACTCGCAAGACGCTGTGTGAACTTCTGAGCTTGAGCAAACGTCTCAAACCCAAAATAGGTTGCTTCCTCAGAATGAGGAACTCGGCGAAACGGAGTTCTAACGACTAAAACTCTGGGTGACAGATACTGTCCAACTCGCCCGTTCTGAAGCGAAAGGAAACGTCCGATCTCCATAGGTCAACTAAGCTCTAGATATCTCTATTGTAGTTAATCGTCACTACAGATTTGGATAGAGATTTGGCGTGATAACCGCCTCTAAAAGCTGACACTCTGGTAGCGGATTCTGTCATAAATGCACGTAGTGAGGGCACTCCAAGAGCCTCAATCATCAGCACCAAAATGTTGATCAAGAAAATTTAGCGCATGATTGCGGAGTTCATAGTAGTGAGGATTTTCTCGCAGGGCGGCGCGATCTCGCGGATGGGCAAACGGAACGTCTAGAATTTCGCCAATTTGGGCGGCAGGTCCGTTCGTCATCATCACAATGCGATCGGACATATACAGCGCTTCATCCACATCGTGCGTCACCATCAGCACGGCTTGGCGATGGGCTTCCCAAATATCCAGTACTTGTCGCTGAAGCTTGCCGCGAGTCAAGGCATCAAGTGCTCCAAACGGTTCGTCCATCAGCAGCATCTTAGGACGAATTGCCAATGCCCGTGCAATGCCCACCCGCTGTTTCATGCCGCCAGAGATCTCATCGGGATATTTGTTAGCGGCTGGCATCAGTTTGACCATGGCTAGATGCTCATTCACTAGACTAGCTTTCTCGGCGCGGGACGCGTCTTTTAACACTTCGTCTACCGCTAACCGAACATTTTCACGTACGGTAAGCCAAGGTAACAGCGAGTAGTTCTGAAACACCATCATGCGATCGCTTCCTGGTTTGCGAATTTCTCGCCCTTCTAGCGTCACGAGTCCAGAGGTTGACCGCTCCAATCCTGCCACGATCTTGAGTAGGGTCGATTTGCCACAGCCGGAGTGCCCGATCAGCGATACAAACTGGTTCGCTTCTACAGTGAGATTGATATTGTCAAGGACAACGAATTCGCCCCCATTTCCAGTGGGATAGGCTTTGGTTACGTTTTCAATTGTTAAGAATCCAGCCGTTTCTGGCTGCCTATCGTTAGTATCTGCTGTTTGCAAGCTTGATTTAGTCATAGGTTTTGCAGAGTAGTTTTGGAGAGTGAATAGGTAAACGAAGGGTTGAGCGGTTTAAGTTTCCCTAACCGAAGTAAATCGGAACGGGGCGATCGGCGCGAATCTCGAAACTTTTGAGATAGCCCACTGGATCACTCGGATCAAAGCCTTTTTTGTCAATAAACGCTTCGGGAGGTTCAACTTTGTAATCGTCAGTGGGACAGGGAATGCCGATTTCTTTAGCAACGTCGCGGTAAATATCTGTGCGCCAACCTTGAGCCGCAAGCTGATCCGCGTTCTTGGGAAGCTCTTTAATTTGCCCCCATCGGGCCGCTTGAGTCATCAACCAAAGACTTTCCGATCGCCACAAAAACGTTGACGTTCCTCCCGGCTTTTGCGGCAGGTTGGGTGGCAAATCGTAAAATATGGTCGTGTCTTCAGATTTAACGGTGCGATCTTTGCCATCAAAGCCGCCGTAATTGTAGTTGCCGACAATTCCAGGAGCTGTAAATTTGTCGATCGCTCCGGTTTTTGGTTTTGCTCCGGTAAACGATCGCTCCGTAATTAGTTGAGCCACTTCAACGCGATTCTCCGGTTTGCTGCAGTATTGACAGGCTTCGATCATCGCTTTTAGTAGCGATCGATAGGTTTTGGGATTCTCGTTAATAAACGATTCCATTACACCAAGTAAGCGATCGGGATGCCCGAGCCAAACTTCTTTGCCCTGAGCAAAGGTGAAGCCAATGCCAGCATTTCCGGTAATGGCGCGAGTGTTCCACGGTTCGGCAACCATGTAAGCCTGCATCGCTCCAATTCGCACATTCGTCACCATTTGGGGAGGGGGAACAATGATGATGCGGAACTCTTTGAGCGGATCAACGCCTGCCGCCGCCGCCACATAGCGCACGAAATATTCGTAGATGGCAGAACTCAGGACAACTGCCCAAACCTTGCGCTCGTTGGGCTGACGCTCAAAATATGACCGAAATTGTTGACCAAATGCCTCTAAGTTCCCGTTATATTCCTGCCAGGGACGCAACCCAAAGTTCCACATGTCGCGGTTCATCGTCATTGCATTGCCGTGGCGGTGAATCACCATGCCTGCACATAAGGGAGCATGACGCGCTCCCTCCGCGCCAATTCGGGCGTTTGTCACTGCTCCAGACACGACAGGCGAGGCGTCTAAACGACCAAAAATCAAGCCATCACGAGAGGTTGCCCAGCTTGCTTCACGATTCAAGCGCACGTTTAGCCCATATTTGTGAAAGAAGCCTTTTTTCCACGCGATCGCAAAAGGAGCGCAGTCATTCACTGGCACATAGCCGACGGTGATATCTGGTTTCTCTAGTTCAGATGGCTTGACAACTCGCTCGATTGCCTTTGCTTCTTCAGTCAATCCGGAGGCGGATCGATCCGCACTGATATTGCAAGCCCCCAACGCGACGGTTGTGGCGGTTGCACTCGCGCCCAGCAAAAACTCGCGCCTAGTCCAGGAGTTTTGAGTCGTCATAAGTTTTGAAATGCGGGGTAGTTTTGAAATGTAGGATGTAGACGGTTAGAGGAGCAGTTATCCCTCTTTCGGAGTTCGGCGGTGAGTGATGAGCGCTTCAAGTCTGGAGATTGCGACATCCAGCAACAAGCCAGTAACACCAATCACAAACACCGATAAAAACACCGAACTGAGGTTCAAGCGACTCCACTCATCCCAGACAAAAAAGCCGATCCCAACGCCGCCAGTGAGCATCTCTACTGCGACAATCACCAGCCAAGCGATCCCTAAACTAATTCGCAATCCGGTAAAAATGTAGGGCAGACTTGCAGGCAGAATGATTTTGTAAACCCGTCGCCACGGCGGCATTTCCAGCACTCGTGCTATGTCAAGATAATCTTTGGAAACGCTGGAAACCCCTAAAGCAGTGTTGATGATGGTTGACCACAAAGAGGTAATGAAAATTACGAAAATTGCAGAGGGTTCCGCCAAATTAAAAATAGCGAGAGCAATCGGTAGCCATGCTAGGGGTGACACCGGCTTGAGAATCTGAATGATCGGATTGAGTGCCAGTAGCGCAGGGCGATACATGCCGATCAGAAAGCCGAGAGGAATTGCCACGACTGCCCCTAACAAAAAGCCTAGCAAGACTCGTCGTAAACTCGCGAGCAGCAGCCACCCAATTCCTAAATCACCCGCACCCCGCTGATAAAATGGGTGCATGATGAAGTCTAGGTTGTTGGCGATCGCTTCATGAGGATACGGCATCAATTCATGCCGCAGCGAGGCAATTCCGTACCATAGTAGTAAAATCCCCAGAAATCCCAGTGCTGGATAGAGCACTGTATTTCGCAACAGACCAAGCTTTGTCCGCTTCCAAGTAGCCTGACTCACAGCGACAAAGAGCGCCATTATGCTGAGTTGAACCATAATTTCAGTGCTTTAACAGTTGAGTTCAGTTATGCCAAACTGAGCAGTCTCAACAAGAGACACTGATGAGCCGAAAGCTCTCCAGTCCTCTCTCAATGCCGACGAAGTTAGCTGACGGGCTAGGACTGGGAGATGCCCTCTAGGTAAAGTGCCATACCACAATAGCGATCCTAGTTAGCCCCAAGATTTGGTTCCTCCGCTTCAAGCTTGCAAGCCTTATTTTAAAGACTTGAACAACGCTGAATTAGGCTGACTGACTTCAGTTCAATCCCTGCGTAGAAGCAAAGATAGTTATGAAATGTAGCAAAGACAATCCCGATACGTCAATCCTTCGCAGGTTAGGTTGGGCAGGTCTTACAACACGATTGGTTGAGACTATCGTTTGAGCATTCTGTTCCAACTATCTTGATTACGAGTAAATTATTCATAAACCTTAGATAACATTGAGAACGCTATTATCATAGAAAGATTAACTCTCCCTACAATATAGCCGTTAACCGCTTCGTTAGCAGGTGAGAACTGAATAGTTAAATTTTGTATTTCTGTTAAATCATAAAAGAACTTCAACGACTTTACGAATGACTTTATGATGACTTGCTAGAGTTTGTAGACCGTTCTGTTAAATCGTCAATAAGCTTTGCTGATCACCTTGACTTCAGAAGCGACTTCAATGCACTTTGTGCAAAGGAGTTATTCCTTTCGGAGTACTTCTGCCTCTGATTTTGGCAAATCCTCTAAAAAACTTGAAAATCTCTGAGTTTTAGATGGCTTGTTTTGAAATTGCAGGCTAATTTGTTAAGAGGGATTTTACAGATCCCTATCTTTCATTTGATTTATCTAGAGGAACCGAATTCATGGTAGCGACTCCAGAGCGCTTGAAATACGAAGTCAAAGACATTTCTTTGGCTCCTCAGGGCAAGCAGCGAATTGAATGGGCTGGGCGTGAAATGCCTGTGCTGAAGCAAATTCGCGATCGCTTTGCCCAAGAGAAGCCATTTGAGGGCATCCGACTCGTTGCTTGTTCTCATGTGACGACCGAGACTGCAAATCTCGCCATCGCCCTCAAAGCAGGCGGCGCGGACGCCCTTCTAATTGCCAGCAACCCGTTGTCTACTCAAGATGACGTGGCGGCAAGCTTAGTCTCTGACTATGGCATTCCTGTTTTTGCCCTGAAAGGCGAAGACAATGCAACTTATCACAAGCATGTGCAAATCGCGCTTGATCACCGTCCGAATATCATTATTGATGATGGCTGTGACGTGGTTGCAACGTTGGTTCAACAGCGCAAGCATCAGCTTGAAGATATCATCGGAACCACTGAAGAAACGACGACTGGGATTGTTCGCCTCAAGGCGATGCTGCGCGATGGCGCACTGACCTTCCCGGCAGTCAACGTCAACGATGCAGAAACAAAGCACTTCTTTGATAACCGTTATGGGACGGGTCAATCCACCCTAGATGGCATCATTCGGGCGACCAACATTCTGCTGGCGGGTAAAACCATTGTTGTTGCTGGCTACGGCTGGTGTGGCAAGGGTACAGCGATGCGGGCGCGAGGTATGGGCGCAAATGTAATCGTGACTGAAATTAATCCCGTTGCTGCGATCGAAGCGGTGATGGATGGTTTCCAGGTCATGCCGATGGATGTGGCGGCCACGAAAGGTGATATTTTCATCACCGTCACGGGCAACAAGCACGTGATTCGCGGAGATCACTTTGACTCGATGAAAGATGGTGCGATCGTCTCGAACTCGGGTCACTTTGACATCGAGATCGACCTCGAAGCGCTAAAAAGTCGTGCCAGCGATGTGAAGACGGTTCGCAACTTCACCGAGGAATACAAGCTGAAGAGCGGTAAATCGGTTGTTGTGTTGGGCGAAGGTCGTCTGATCAACTTGGCGGCGGCTGAAGGACACCCCAGCGCGGTAATGGATATGAGCTTTGCAAACCAAGCGCTAGGGGCTGAGTACCTGGTGAAAAACAAGGGCAAGCTGGCTCCTGATGTGTATCCTATTCCAACTGAGTTGGATCAAGAAATTGCGCGTCTGAAGCTACAGGCAATGGGCTTTACCATTGATTCTCTAACAGCTGACCAGATTGAGTACACCAACTCCTGGATGACTGGAACCTAAATCATCTGCAATTTGTATTGAGTTACGAATTGCCATCTTTGTTTGATATTTCTCTGAATCGGTATAGATAGGTTGCTTAGAGCAACCTATTTTTTTATGCGAATTTTTGAGAACAAAAATTAGGACTTACGCATTAACAACGGATTTGAGGTACTTCTGAGGAGGCTTCGCCTGCGGATGTGACAGATTGGATGTGACAGACTAGCAGATGATTTAGTAGTGCCTCCGTTTCTCACAAAGGTTTGGGGCAAGCGTCTGACAGATCCATCATCAAATCTAAAGCAAACCCTAGTCTGAGTTTCGAGTTAGACTTATGCAGACCATAGAAATTGACGAATTTTCTGGACAGTCACATGAGTGATGAAGCAAATGCAGGCATTGATTCTCCATCTGGGGGTCATTTGACGATCGAAACTGCGATCGCAAACCTACGCGGTGAAGATCGGGGTCTGCGAATGTATGCGGCTTGGTGGCTCGGTAAGTTTCGAGTGAACGAGCCTGAAGCAATCGAGAGCTTAATGGTGGCGTTGGAAGATGAAGCCGATCGCACAGAAGCGGGAGGATATCCGCTCCGGCGAAATGCAGCGCGTGCATTGGGGAAATTGCGCCATCCGTCAGTCCCCAATATGGCCGTACCCGCCCTAATCAAAAGTTTAGAGTGTTCAGATTTTTATGTTCGAGAAGCCGCGGCTCAATCGCTAGAGCAATTGGGCGATCCGTTTGCGATTCCAGTATTGATGCGATTGCTCAACAATGAGATTCCTGGAACGCTTCCTTCTCCAGTAGACCCTGATCTCGTCCAGCCTTACGATGCGATTTTAGAGGCGCTAGGGGAGTTATGTTCGGCAGCTGCTCCTTCCGAGTCGGACGAAGCGCAGCGTGCATTTGTGAAGTTTCTTGACCATCCGATCGAGCGGGTTCGATACTCAGCGGCTCGTGCCCTGTATCAACTCACCCAAGATCAACAGTACGGCGATCTGCTAGTTGAGGCACTAGCGGGGCATAATTTGTCATTGCGTCGATCGGCATTAGCCGATTTGGGTGCGATCGGGTATCTCGCTGCTGCCGATGCGATCGCACAGACGTTAGCAGAAAATAGTCTCAAGCTGATTGCGCTCAAAGGCTTACTCGAACACCAGGTTAAACAGACTCCACTGCCTGAGCTTTCGGACGGAGCGGTTCATGTCATGACCCTGATGGATGCGTTGCTTTAGCGGGCATCGGCACATAGTTCTGATTATGTGTATAAGAGCTGTAAGCGTCAGTTTTTAGAGTTTATTCTCTAAAGCGCTATTCCGATGTGTGAATCCAATCCTATTACAATCCATTCACAATGAGATTGGAGTTAGATATATCGAATGTATTACCGAAATCAATCACAATACTGTAATTGGTTAGTTTAACCAGAAATTTAATAAGGCAATCGAGGGAGGCTATGGAAAGTAGAACAGAATTAGTGACTTTAAACTGAAGTCCCGAAATCTGCTGCGTCAGTTCCTGTTCGTCTCTTGTTCATTTCCCTTGTTCAGTTTTCATAGTTGTCAGCATTGAGTAAGCCAGGTCAAATAGAATGGTTTATGTCCAGATTGCGCTTAAATCTCTTCTCATGACCGATCCTCAAGTCCTCCAGTTAATTCGTGCTATTGACGACGCAGATTCCGCGACTCGTCTTTTACAAGCAGTGCAGGCGTTGGCAGAAGTTGCCTCTGAAGCTGAAGTTCCAGTGCTAATTACTGCGTTAGGCTACAACAATCCGGGGGCGGCTGTGGCGGCTGTAGATGGACTCATTCGCATTGGAGAACCTGCCGTTATCCCACTTTTAAAACAGTTGGATGACTATGACTATGGCGCTAGAGCTTGGGCAATTCGGGCGCTAGCTGCGATCGCTGACCCACGCGCATTACCAACCTTGTTAGATGCTGCAAAAAATGATTTCGCGCTGAGCGTCCGTCGGGCAGCAACAAAAGGATTGGGAATTTCACGTTGGGAGCAATTACAACCTGACGAAGTGGAAAAAGCTCAACTTCAATCGTTAGAAGCGCTCCTGATCGTTTCACAGGATCATGAGTGGATCGTCCGCTATGCGGCAGTTGTAGCACTGCAAGAACTTGCCCTCTTCAATACTCAATCCCCCTGGTTGGTTCAAATCGAAGCCCAACTCAACACCCTAGCAAACCAGGACGATAATGCTGCCGTTCGCGCTCGTAGTACGCTTGCTCAACAACGAATAGCAGCCGCTCGCAACGAGAGCAATCCTTGATTGGGCTAATAGCTCGATCTGCTAGTACGTTAAGCAATAGTTCTAAGCGTGGTTGAGTGTTTCTGCCCACCAAGGAGCATCGCTTAGAAATTGGAGTAGGAATTGTTCATTGAATCGATTAAACTCCACAGTGAAGATTAATCACATTCAACACTGGATTCTGAACCAACGTGAATATGATTTTGAACTCAATCGATTGAACGAAGAGGATTGTGCTGTGAATTCTTCTAAACCTGTTCAAATCATTCCCGTTACAACTGCCCAACACCAAGAAATTTTTCTGGATGTGCCTGCACGAGTGTATGCCCATGATGCAAACTGGGTTCCACCATTGCGGAGCGACCTGATTAAAGAACTTTCACCTGACTATCCGTTTCGCCAATATGGAGAGCTTCAGCCGTTTATTGCGGTGAAAGATGGAAAAGGGGTAGGTCGAATTGTGGCGATGGTGAACCGACGATTGATTGAGCGTGAGGGAAAAAACGTCGGACTGTTCGGATTTTTTGAATGCATTAATGATGCCGCGATCGCAACGTCTCTCCTCAACTCTGCTTGCGATTGGTTACGCGATCGCGGCCTAACAGAGGTTCGAGGTCCGATTAACTTTTCGACCCAAAACTCCTGTTTCTTTCTGGTCGATGGCTTCGATTCACCGCCGATGGTGATGATGCCTTACAACCCGGCTTACTATCCAGAATTTATGGTGCGCGATGGCTGGCAGAAAGCGAAAGATGCTTACGCTTATGACCTGCCAGTGAATAAACCCCTATCGCCTGAATTTGAGAAGGGCTACAAAATTGCGTGCAAATCGGGAGTATCATTTCGCTCCATCCGAACTAAAGGAGATGGATTTACACAAGATGCGATCGAGATGTACAAGCTCTACACAAAAGCATTTTCGGGCAATTGGAGTTCGACACCTCGAACGCAAGAGGAATTTCTAGAACAGGCAGAATCGCTGCGAAGCTTGGTCGATCCAGATACATTTTTGATCGCAGAATACAAGAGTGAGATGATCGGTTTTTTTATGAGTTTGCCGGACTATAACATTGCGCTGAAGCATGTAAATGGCAAGCTGAATTGGCTAGGCATTCTCAAGTTTCTGTGGTATCGGCGTCAGATTAATCAAGGTCGTGTGTTCGCGATCGCAGCGCTTCCCGAATTTCGCCGCAAGTTAGTTCCGCTCGCATTAATCTATTTAGGATTCCAAGGCACAATCCAAGAAGGCAAACCTTACAAGCGAGCAGAACTATCTTGGATCTATGAAGACAACGAACCGTCTCGAAAATTGATTGAAGCGACAGGAGGTGTTATTTACAAGACGTACCGCATTTACGAAAAATCTTTGTGATATTCTGCACATTCAAATTCACGATCGCGACACTAAAACACTGATATGAAGGCACTAGTCACCGGGGCAAATGGATTTACCGGATCGCATCTTGTCAAAGCGTTGCTCAAACGTGGCGATTCTGTCGTTGGAATCGTTCGCAAATCCAGTAATCTTTCTCGCCTTGCCCAGTGTCCTATTGATTTCGTCTACGGTGACATCACTGACCGCACTGCCCTCAATCAGGCGATGACGGGTGTAGATGTTGTCTTCCACACGGCTGCCTATGTCGAACTTGGATTGGTTAATGCGGCTGAAATGGAACGAGTCAACGTAGACGGAACGCGCGCTGTTCTAGAAGCTGCACAATTGGCTGGCGTTCCTAAAATGGTCTATTGCAGCACAATCGGCATTTTTGGTGACACGGAAGGCAAAACGATCGATGAAACCTTCAAACGGGAACAGACCGGATTTTCCTCCGCCTACGATCGCACGAAATACGAGGCTCAGCAGCTTGTTGATCAAGCCGCCGCAAATGGCTTTCACGTCGTCAGCGTGCTGCCTTCAGGAATCTTTGGCAGTGACGATCCACACTTCAAACCTGTGTTAACTTCGTTTCTCAAAGGGCGTCTGAAACTGTGGGCAGGGGGCGGCAGAATTACTGGAATTGTTCATGTGGACGACTTAGCCGATGCGATGATTCTCGCTTCAGAGCGCGGACAAGCGGGAGAGCGCTACATCATTTCGGCAGGCGATCTCTCCACTCGTGACATGTTCGAGATTTTTAGCCAAGAAACGGATATTCCGCCCCCTCGCGAAGCTCCTGAACCCCTCGTTCGGGTGGTGGCTAATGTCTTAGATGTCGCAGGTCGCGTTTTCTCGTGGCAACCGCCGATTGACAAGGAAAGGGCACATTATGTCTACGATCGCTGTGTGCGCGTCGATGCGACAAAAGCGCGACAAAATCTTGGCTGGACTCCGCGATCGCCCGAAGAAACGTTGCGAGAACTGGTTCGCCCACCCTTAGAAGGCTCTTTCTAGAAGTGGTTCACAAATACTCAGATAAATTAATGCTCAGACAGATGTCCAGGAAGTCTTTGTTCTGGCAAATGCACCGTGAACGTTGAGCCAACTCCGACTGTCGAGGTCACTTCAATGGAGCCACCATGCAATTCGACTAACTGTTTTGTCAGGGCTAATCCCAACCCCGTGCCTTCATACTGACGATCGTAAGAGTGATCCAATTGCTGAAACGTTTGAAACAGAAGCGATCGCTGTTCTTCAGAAATGCCAATGCCGCTATCTTCAACCTGCAAAATCGCTATACCATCATGGACATACGTGCGTAAGGTGACGTGCCCCTGCTCTGGCGTAAATTTAATCGCGTTGGTCAGCAGATTAACCAAAATCTGCTGAACTCGCCGAGGGTCGGCTCGAAACTGGACATCCACCTGATCCGGCTGAATCTTGAGATCAAGTTTGACGCGTTTGAGATCGGCTCGTGCTTGTAGCGCTTCAACGGCACGACGGGCAATCTGAGCCAAAGAAAATTCTTCAATCTCCAACGCCATCTTTCCCGCTTCAACTTCGGATAAATCTAAAATATTGTTGATCAGAGAAAGCAGGTGTTCACCCCGACTTTGAATCGTATGCAGATACTCTTGCTGCTTTGATAGCGGTAGCCCAGAGTGCTGCGCCTGTTCCTGACAGCGCAGTAGAGTCGCTGCCATGCCAATAATTGTAGTCAACGGCGATCGCAGTTCGTGGCTCATCGTGGCTAAAAACTCTGACTTGGCTCGACTCGCCGATTGCGCCGCTATCAGCGTATCGCACAGAGCTTGCGTCCGCTCAACCACTTTCTGTTCAAGGGTCAGCGTTTGAGCGTGCAGTTCCGAGTACAAGTTGGACTGGTGAATGGCGATCGCAAGTTGTTCTGCAATTTGATGTAGAAGCGCTTTCTCGTTTTCTTGCCAGTCTCGCGCTGTGAAACATTGATGGGCAATGAGCAATCCCCATAGGTTGTCCTGAACCACAATTGGCGTGACTAATTCTGCCCGTACTTGTGCTTGAGGAGAGAGCTTGAGCAACGGCTGCGTCTGAGAGGAGGTTTGACCATCGACGATCGCCCAAGTGAGTTCCTTTCGATGAGCACTCCAGAGGTGCTGCGTCTGCTCACCATCGTCTTTCACCAGGTGAAGCACTGAAGGAACTGTATCACTTCTACGAGATTCGTAAGTAATTCCGTCTAACTTGGGAATGGTTTCATGCGCTGGAATCTGAGGTTCGGAAGACAGCAAACAGGACGGAGCCGGAATATTAAGCTGATAAATAATTAGCCGATCGGCGTTCAAAAACTGACGCACCTGCTGAACGGCTGTTTCAAGAATCACAGGTAACTCTAGGCTCTGGCGAATTAATGATGTCACTTTATGGAGTAAGCGCTCTTGTTCGACTTGCTGTTGCAGTGGTTGTTCGACAGCAACAGAGCCTGATTGTTCAACAGTCGGCGCAGACAACGTTTCAATCAGTTGCAGCGTAAATTGACTTTGAAGCTGAGGATCGTTTGGCTGTAGATGCAGCATCGCGTTAGCTATCTGCTGTCTTAGAAAGGAATGATCTGAAAGTTCAGAAGCGAGAGTAGAGAGAAAAAGCGCAATCGCGCTCGGATCAAACGTCAGCTGCAATTGGCAAGCGTTTTCTGACGCAAAGGGCACGGAGTTGCCCTCTAAGAGCGCATTAAATCCTGAAGAAACCACAGCAACAAAACTGTCAGCCTGCCGTTCTAAACCTTCTACATTTGACTCGGTCAGAATCAGAGCGTTTGGCTCGCCCATCTGCTTGAGTAAGCTGCCGACTTGATAGAAATGACTCCAAGCAAGGATGCGGTGAACGCTACGAGTCTGGGAGCTATGCATATTTGGTACAGGTCAGATGGCGTGAAGATATGCCCGCTTAATTGCAAATTAAACTGATATACCTTTGAATTACTTTTTAATAATTGGGCGAGATGATTACTGAAAAAGAAGTTCAACTTGATTGAAAAGGTAATTTTTATATCAACGCTTCTGAAAAACCCTACTGCTTATTATGCGACACAATCTTCTGCTACATACCATCTCAATCTATAAAATTCATGCGATTGGCCTTGCCAAGCTCCAAGGGATCACGACGATGTAACGAAGATAAGTTGTCGGTAATACTGACCGAATTAAGAAGATCGTGCCTAAGCAGAAATTGCAGTCATAATAATGTTTGATTTGATAACGTCTAAGCTACGTAAAAATGCTGAATCGCACATCGACAAACTTCAGGTATCTGCTGTGGAGCATTGTTTGCTGCATTGGAATTTGGATGATTGTGACGGCGCTCCCTGCCGGATCACAAGAAACAATTGATACGCTAAAACAAAAACAACAGCATGTCGATCAGCAGCGATCGCTGGTACAAAAAGAGCGCGATCGCGTTCAAAAACTTGAAACAAAAGCGCAAGGAGATTTGAAGGGCATTCGCAAGACGATTCAAGCTACGAGTAGCCAAATTCAGACGAGCGAAGCAAAACTCAAATCTACAACTAATGCTTTAAAGAAATTAGAGCGATCGCTTGATGAGGCAGAAAAAGTGTATCGCAAGCGCCAGTCCGCTACGATTTCACGCCTGCGATTTTTGCAACAGCAGCAGGGTGCAAGCGGTTGGGCGGTATTGCTTGAGAGCCAAAACCTAAATGATTTTCTCGATCGGCGTTATCAATTGAAACGGGTGTATCAAACAGACCGTAATATTTTGACTAACCTAAAAACCACCGCGGATCGGTTAGATCATCAGCGGACTCAGGTAGAGCAGACCAAGAATGATATTGACCTAATCACTCAAGAACTCCACGCGCAAAAATCAGAATATGAGCAGCAGGCAATCTATCAGAATCAAGTGGTGAATCGGCTGAGAAGCGATCGTCGCGCCCTCGAAGCCGCAGAAGCACAACTGGCAAAAGATTCTCAAAGTATTGGTGATTTGATTCAACGACGGGTTGCCGAGAATCAAAGACGCCTTGCGGCAGAACGCGCCAAAAATGGTGATGTGGCCGTTGTGTTAGGAACAGGACAGTTTGTATTTCCTAGCGATGCGCCGATCAGCAGTTCCTTTGGTTGGCGAATGCATCCTATTTTGGGCTACCAAAAATTTCATTCTGGAATGGATTTTGCCGCAGGCTACGGTAGTACAATTCGGGCTGCCGATCGCGGAACCGTTATTTTTGCTGGATGGTACGGTGGCTATGGAAATACGGTGATTATCGACCATGGCAACGGCATCACGACGCTTTATGGACATTCCAGTGAACTCTATGTGGCAGAAGGGCAATCGGTTGAACGCGGACAAGCGATCGCGGCAATCGGTTCAACCGGACTATCAACCGGACCTCACCTCCATTTTGAGGTCAGAAAAGACGGTGAACCTACCGATCCGGCAACTTATCTTTGATGAGCCTCAATTGAAAATTCGATTCTAGGGACTACCTCTCCTAACCCCGTCTCATCGGACCGAACTTCCAGCACACTACAGAAGCAACTTTCCTTGCAATAGAAGCAACCTTTCTTACACCAGAAGCAACTTTCCTTGTGACGGAAGCAACCTTTCTTGTGATGTAAGGAAGGTTCCTTACGGCGAAAGCAGCCTTCCTTACATCAGAAGCAATTTTCCTTGCGATGGAAGCAACCTTTCTTACACCAGAAGCAACTTTCCTTACATCAGAAGCAACTTTCCTTGCGACAGAAGCAACCTTTTTTGTGACGAAAGCAAGGTTCCTTAAAATGGAAGTAACCTTCGTTTAAAATGGAAGCAACCTTCGTTACTATAGGAACTCTGTTTGTAAAGACTTACGGCTACACCACAACATCTGCAACGATTTTCTTTCGTCAGTCTCGTGAGGGTTTAATCACGACTTCTAGACTAGATGCGATCTTTCGGAGCCAATAGCAGCGTCTAGATATTGCTCAACTCCTCGGAACTCCCACGATCGACATCAAGTATTTCCAATTTCTAAACTGTAAAAAATGAACTGTAAAAATGAGTTCACAGAAGTCTAATGTTCTCATGACATACGGCTTTGGCACTTGTAGGAATGCCTCTTCTGACGGCCTATAATGCTATGTCGCGTTCATTGCACAATCACCCAAGATCTCTCTATGACTTCATCCCTTCGCTTCCTTATGTGTGCGCCCGACCATTACGACGTGGATTATGTCATTAATCCTTGGATGGAAGGCAATATTCACAAATCGTCCCGCGATCGCGCAGTTGACCAGTGGCAAAAATTGCACCACGTCATCAAAGATCATGCGATCGTCGATCTCGTTAAACCTCAAATTGGCGTTCCAGATATGGTATTTACTGCCAACGCTGGATTAGTGTTGGGCGATGTTGCCGTTTTGAGTCGCTTTTTTCACAAAGAACGGCAAGGGGAAGAACCGTTCTTTAAACAGTGGCTTGAAGAAAATGGATTTACGGTGCATGAATTGCCGCCAGAGTTACCGTTTGAAGGTGCAGGAGATGCATTGTTCGATCGCGAAGGTCGTTGGCTGTGGGCAGGTTACGGGTTTCGCTCTGAATTGGATTCTCATCCCTACCTAGCAAAATGGCTAGATGTAGAAGTGTTGTCATTGCGGTTGATGGATGAGCGTTTCTATCATTTAGATACGTGTTTTTGTCCATTGCAAAATGGATATCTACTTTACTATCCACCTGCGTTTGATGCGTACTCTAACCGCTTAATTGAAATGCGAGTTCCCGCTGAAAAGCGGATTGCGGTTGCCGAAGCAGATGCAGCAAATTTTGCTTGTAATTCGGTCAACATTGACGATGTTGTCATCATGAATAAAGCAAGCGATGACCTTAAAAACCGCATTACTGAAGCAGGATTTCGCGTGATTGAAACGCCATTGACAGAGTTTCTCAAAGCGGGCGGTGCAGCAAAATGCCTGACGCTAAGAGTGACCGAACCTGTACGGGTAGAGCTTCATGCAAGCGCGACGATTGAGAGCCGAACGATTCGGCTGGAGGGTCACTTGCTGGATTCAGGCTTAATTAACCGCGCCTTGGATGTTGTGGTTGAGGCGGGTGGAAGTTTTCAAGTCCTCAACTTTAACTTAGGGGTGCAACGGCAGAGTACCTCTTCGGCAGAAGTCAAGGTGACGGCTCCATCGCATAGTGTGATGGAAACGATCATGTCTCAATTGATCGACTTAGGCGCACTGCCACCGCCTCAAGAAGTGTGCGATTGCCTTCTTGAACCTGTCTCTCAGCAAGGTGTTGCACCAGATGACTTCTACGTCACTACAATCTACCCAACTCAGGTGCGCATCAATAATGAGTGGGTCACAGTAGATAAACAGCGTATGGATGCCGCGATCGCGGTGTCTGCCGATTCTAAAACTGCTGAATGTAAACTGCTGAGAGATTTGCAAACGAGCGATCGCGTTATCGTCGGCGTTGAAGGAATTCGGACGATTCGCAAACCAGAATCTCGCGAACAGCGCAATACTCAAGAATTTAGCTTTATGGGTGCAGGCGTGTCGAGTGAACGCCGAGTGGAGTTAGTGGTTGAACAAATCGCTTGGGAACTGAGACAGATTCGCGACCAAGGCGGGCGCGTCGTGGTGAGCGCAGGTCCAGTCGTGATTCACACAGGGGGGGGCGAACATCTCGCTCATTTGATTCGTGAAGGATATGTGCAGGCGTTGCTCGGCGGCAACGCGATCGCAGTTCACGATATGGAACAGTCGCTCATGGGCACATCGCTGGGGGTAGATATGCAGCGGGGCGTCTCGGTTCGCGGTGGGCATCGTCACCATCTTAAAGTAATCAATACCGTTCGCAGATATGGCAGTATTGCCAAAACCGTTGAAGAGGGCGTGCTCGACAAGGGGATTTTCTACGAGTGCGTTCGTAATCATGTTCCATTTTCATTAGCGGGATCGATTCGAGATGACGGACCGTTGCCAGATACGCAAATGGATCTGATCAAAGCGCAAGAAGATTATGCTCGTCTGATTGCTGGGGCTGACATGATTTTAATGTTGTCTTCCATGTTGCACTCCATCGGTGTTGGAAATATGACGCCTGCTGGAGTAAAAATGGTGTGTGTCGATATCAATCCTGCTGTAGTGACCAAGCTGAGCGATCGCGGCTCTGTCGAATCTGTAGGCGTTGTAACGGATGTAGGCTTGTTCCTTAGCTTGCTAATTCAGCAGTTAAATAAACTTACAAGTGCTTATCAAATGGCTCAAAGGCTCTAATTAGGGAAGACCTGATCGCAATGTTAGGCTTGCGATCAGGTCTCCATTCCAACCTATCTATTCTTAGGTTGCGATACGATTGGTTTGCTCTGTCAACTCTAAAAGCTGCTTTGATAGCTCTGGTGTAAGCATTTCAGAACTGAGATATCGCCAGCGCCAATTTCCTGCATTCTGGCTTGGGTCGTTCATCCTGGCAGTGTGATCAAGTCCTAAAATATCCTGCAATGGGATGATAGCTAGACTGGCAGCCGATGCCATTGCAGTATGAATCATTTGCCAATGAATAATCTCTGAAATTTCCTCGGCTGAATCATGACCTAGGTAGCGCAAAACGTTTTGCTTCTCTTGATCACTTGCCTTTCCCCACCACCCGATTGCGGTGTCATTATCATGGGTTCCAGGATAAACGATCGAATTGGGAACGTAATGAGTGGGTAGATGAACATTGTTTGGATCGCCATCAAACGCAAACATTAAAATTCGCATTCCAGGAAACTCAAAGCGATCGCGCAACTCCTCAACTTCTGGAGTGATAATTCCTAAATCCTCTGCCATGATGGGTAGAGTTCCAAGCTTCTCTTTCAAAGTCTCGAAAAATTCTACTCCCGGTGCCTTCACCCACTCTCCATTCATGGCTGTTGTTTCCCCAGCCGGAACTTGCCAATAGGCTTCAAATCCACGGAAGTGATCAACCCGAACAACATCAACATATTGTAGGGTTGCTTGAAAGCGCTTAATCCACCAATCAAAATTGGTTTCTTGCGATCGCGGCCAGTCGTAAACCGGGTTCCCCCATAGCTGACCCGTCTCGCTAAAGTAGTCGGGCGGAACTCCAGCAATAAAGGCAGGCTCTAACGTTTCTGGATCGAGTTTAAATAGCTCAGGATTTGCCCACACATCAGAGCTATTGTGGCAGACGTAAATTGAAACATCGCCAATAATGCTGATATTGTTCCCGTGAGCATAGTCTCTCAACGCCGACCATTGCTGAAAGAATTTAAACTGCGAGAACTTATAGAACTGAATTTTTGTCTGGAGTTTCTCTTTTTGCTCACGGATTGCATCAGGATCTCGTCGTGCAATCGGTGTCTCCCACTTTGTCCAAGGCTCCCCCTCATGCGCCTCTAAAAGCGCCATAAATAGAGCAAAGTCGTCTAGCCAGTAAGCCTGCTCCTGAGCAAATTGCTCAAATAGAGTGTCTGGCTTAAAGCGAGAGTACGCTAGCTCAAGTAACTGAGTCTTATAAGGAACAACCTGATCAAAATCAACACGATCCTTATTTGGAAGCGGCTTCAACTCCTCTTGACGCAGCAAGCCCTCTTTCATTAATCGTTCTAAGTCAATCAGCAGTGGATTTCCTGCAAATGCACTAAAGTTCATGGTGTAAGGTGAGTGCTCGTACCCCGTCGGTGCTAAAGGTAGAATCTGCCACCACACTTGACCACTTTGCTCTAAAAAATCAATAAACTCATAGGCCGCCTTTCCTAAATCTCCAATCCCAAACTGGCTAGGTAGACTAGTCGGATGCAATAAAACCCCACTACTTCGCTTAAAAGTCGTCCTAGGAACTACTGTCTCAATATTACTCATCCTGATCTAATGCAGCTTGTACTTGCATTACTAAACTATCTACCTCTACAGGCTTACGAATGACTCCAGTGACTTGAACCGGATCTTCGATCGCAGCCGCAGGAGAATCGTATCCCGTCACGAATAAAATTGGAACTGAATCAAGCTGATGATTTTGGCGGATTCGATGAGCAACTTCATATCCATTCATGCCTGGCATCATGATGTCTAGCAACACCAGATCTGGCGGTGCAGATTCTATCTTGACAAGCGCTTCCCAACCGCTATCAGCAATATCTACCTGATAGCCCTCATACTCTAGAAGAGTTTGAAGCAAAAAAGAATTATCAGCCACATCGTCCACAACAAGAATGCGAGTCATACCCAAACCTAGCCCAGCTCGATGAGTGCTTCGTCAGAAATACTTGAAACTGATCTCAACTCTTCGTATTGTGCTAACGCCTGTTGCTCCACCGCCTCTGGCATGGGAAAGATTACTTAGGATGATTCTTCACCCCAAATTCTTCACCCCAATATCAATATAAGGACTGCTCTCCTGCCTAACCTTGTGTTGAGGAAGAGTTGAAATTATCAAACCTGCGATCGCCATTACTCCCATCACCAGAGTCCAGCGTCTTCCATTCTTCCAACTATAGGTATGGGTTAATCGGTTCATTAGCTGCCCAAGCCACATAGAGGATGTATCTCCAAACCTCTCTTGCAGCTTAGTTTCCAGCCTTTTCCTGATATTGTTCCAATTTCCCTTCAGAATTAGCTTGACAGGGATAAGTTAGTAGCGTTATATTGGTCAAGCGGTCGAGAGGAAGCCAAGCGAGAGCGAAGCGGAGAGCG
>NZ_JCACCM010000105.1:0-23973 GCF_059501405.1 Myxacorys sp. | reverse complement strand
CCCGATGCAAATTGACTTCTGTTTACCCTAAAATTAAGCTGTGACGCTGCACTAGTTGTTCTTTGACAATTGAAGTAGCTCTGGTGAGCATCTCGTGCTCCGACAAACATCGGTACGAGTGGTAAAGCTCCTTCTAGCGTGTCTTCCAGCGATCCGCTCAAAGCCTTAAACATTGAAGAATCTAAGAAGTTTCGCAAAATATTCTCTAGATGGCTGCCATCTGTCTTAATGAATTCGTCTTTAGCCGCAAGATTCCATGAGGCAATGCTTTTGAAGCTTGAGCAAATAGGGTAGGCAATAATATCTGAAGCATGAATAATGTTCGTCCACTTTAAAGGCTGACTGCTCCTTTCGGATAGGTTCTTGATTCGCTCAGGATTTGCCTCAATCATCAAGTTAAACAGCAGGATAGGTGCACCCATCGTTGTAATGCTACGTAAATGAACCCTTCTTTCGGAACTGAGATCGACAAAGCCATATATTATTGAGCGAATCTTGCAGGCTTGTCGATCGCTATCCAATTTCTCGGAAAATAAAACGTCCCACAAAATCACCGTACCTAATGAATGAGAAACAAAATGAAGCTCAGTTTCTTCTGGATGAAAGGCAATAAAATCTTCTAGTTGCTCAGCAAGAAGCTCTCGAATTTTTGCTCCTCTTTCTGAGCTTAAATAGGTGAAAGCATCACCAATAACCTCTGATAAAAATCCTCTTCTCGCACTTTGGTAACGAAAGGCATCATCAAGATTGAGAGTTGGCTGCTGATGTTTGAGAAGTTGTAAATCTTGATCTACCCAGTTCCAGGCTTTACCTAAATTACTGAGTATATCTCCCCAAAAACTAGAGTAGAAGTGAGGTAAAGGTTGCCCCCTTGCTACAAGCTCTTTTCTAATCGAGTCTTTGAGTGAGTCAGCATATTTAACGTCTCGCGTGGCAACACAATGAATAAAGAAGACCAACATTCAGCGCTTCACTCACTGCAAAATTACAACAGTAGTGTGCTGCCCTACATAGAAGCGTGATAAAACCTTTTAGCGATGTCCTAACCGTCCAATCAATGCTTGATGCTCCAGAGTCAACAAGCCTTTTTGTAACTCTGCTAAAACGATCGCCAAATTCCCCTGCAAAAGTGCATCCACAGCTAACCAAAGTCCGGGAAACACTCGGCTCTGAATGATTCCTTGAGCATCGGTTTGAAGCGGCACATACTCACCCTCTTGCAGATAGAACCAATCCAAACGATTTTCGTAAGTTTGCCAAACTAAATATTCCTGAATGCCATTGCGACGGTAGGCGTTGAGTTTAGTATTCATATCGACAGCTGCACTGCTAGCCGCAATTTCTACTAGGAGTTCGGGAGAGCCTTCGATATAATCATCATCTGTGCTAAAAGAGCGCCCACCCACTTCTGGCCCAATTCTCAATAACGCATCGGGTTGAGGCTCGTTGTCAAGATCGAGTCGAACCGTTGAGTTGTCTGCAATATCAACTCCAGGCGTTGCTGCAACATAAGCAAACAGCCAGCCCATAATGTAGGCATGAGGTCTACCATGATTCTTGACTCGAACAGGCGAGGCCACGTAAACGACTCCTTCAATTAGTTCTGCCTTAAAATCTTTGGGGGTTTGCACATAGCGACTCTCGAATTCGTGGCGGGTGAGACGATCGCCGCTTTCCAATCGGGGCACTGAGACTGAAAGCTGTTTAGACATAGACGTAAGCGTGTGGCGTTGACCTTATTGTGACATACGGATTAGAGGTGAAATTTACGATCGCACTGCCTACAACTTCCCTCAAGTCGGTATGATCACAGTGCTGTGACTCAGTACTGTGACTCATGGCGCGACCAACTCACCAAGGGGACATAGAGCAAACCATGCGAATTTTATTTGTGGCAGCCGAAGTCGCTCCGATCGCAAAAGTAGGAGGCATGGGAGATGTCGCCGGGGCGTTGCCGAAAGTGCTGCGAGCGATGGGGCACGATGTCCGCATTTTTATGCCCTACTATGGCTTTCTCAACGACAAGATCGACATCCCCGCAGAGCCAGTCTGGAAGGGATCCGCGATGTTTAATCCCTTCGCCGTCTATGAAACGGTGCTTCCTGGTAGCGATGTCCCCTTGTATTTATTTGGGCATCCTGCGTTCGATCCTCGGCGGATTTACTCCGGTGAAGATGAGGACTGGCGGTTTACGTTTTTTGCCAATGGCGCAGCAGAGTTTGCGTGGAACTATTGGAAGCCCGAAATTATTCACTGCCATGACTGGCATACAGGCATGATTCCGGTGTGGATGCACCAAGATCCAGATATTGCTACCGTCTTCACGATTCATAATTTGGCGTATCAAGGTCCGTGGCGCTGGAAGTTGGAGCAGATGACGTGGTGCCCTTGGTACATGCAAGGACACAATACGATGGCGGCAGCAGTGCAATTTGCCAATTGGGTCAATACCGTTTCACCCACCTATGCAGAGCAAATTAAGACACCCGCTTACGGAGAAACGTTAGAAGGACTGCTGTCTTTTATTAGTGGTAAAGTGTCTGGAATCGTCAATGGCATTGACACTGAGGCTTACGATCCAGAGGTTGATAAAACGATCACAAAGCCCTTTGGAACCGACAGTTTAGACAACCGGAAAGCAAATAAGATTGCGCTTCAGGAAGAAGTTGGTCTGGAAGTAAACTCTAAGGCGTTTTTGATCGGCATGGTGACGCGGCTCGTTGAGCAGAAGGGATTGGATTTAGTGATTCAAACCCTCGATCGCTTTATGGCGTACACCGATTCGCAGTTTATTTTGCTCGGAACGGGCGATCGCTACTACGAAACCCAAATGTGGCAGCTTTCGGCGAAGTATCCCGGCCGCATGTCGGTGTTTTTGCTCTACAACGATGCGTTGGCTAGAAGAATTTACGCTGGCTCGGACGCGTTCTTGATGCCGTCTCGGTTTGAGCCGTGTGGGATCAGTCAAATGCTGGCGTTGCGCTATGGCTGCGTCCCAATCGTGCGACGGACGGGTGGCTTAGTCGATACAGTGTTTCCTCACGATCCCGAAAACCATGCGGGAACAGGCTATGCCTTCGATCGCTACGAACCGCTTGATCTGTTCACTTGCATGGTGCGAGCCTGGGAAGGATTTCGGTTTAAGCCCTACTGGAAGGAGTTACAGACGCGAGGAATGCAGCAGAATTTTAGTTGGGAAAAGTCTGCGATCGAATATGTCAAGCTCTACCGCATCGTAACGGGTTTACCACCTGAAGAACCAACGCAGGAAGCACAGGAGGCAACCCTTAGCAGTTAGAAAAACAGAGCCGTTAGAAAAGGACTTATGCATTAGCAACAGATTTGATAGCAGATGTAGTCTGTGAACGGATGGAGTCAAGTCACGACGAGATCCAATCTTTGCGAAGCGTTGAAGGCATCTGTTCCATCCATTAGGAAATCCATTAGCAAATTTGTTGTCAACAGAAACCTCTGCATAAGTCCTGAAAAAGTCTGCTGCTGGTCTAAGTTCTGAATATCGAGGGATGACTTTTCTGAAACGATGACAGTACTCTGAACGTCAAGTGGATGTCTCTACATGCGCATTTAGCTTCTAACGTTATGACGCCTTTTCGATTCTCCTGGTTTGACCGGTTTTGTCTATGGTATCCCCCTGCTTGGCTCATCTTATTCAATCGTCATTGGCAGCACTACCGCCCCGACCCCGGTGGCTGGAATGGGCTAGAGTATGCTCTATTTCTCATTCCAGGAGGATTCTATATTGCGCTTTTGATCCGTTGGATGCGGCTCGGATTTCGATCTCCCAGTGCGACCAAAGTTGCGCCTGATCCAGAGTACCAAAAAGCCTTTCGAGATGAAGTTTTAGCGCCGATCGTCACGCGCTACTTTCGAGCAGAACTTCATCATCTTGACTGCTTACCTGAGCATCCCCCTGCAATTGTCGCTCTCAATCACGCAGGCATGTGCTTTCCGTGGGATTTTGTTTGTCTAGGCTTTTTGTTGGGGCAGGAGAAAGATTGGTTTGTTCAGCCCGTAGCGCATCCCCTGTTCTTCGATCATCCGTGGTTAAAGTGGTGGCTACCGCAAGGATGGGCGCAGGTATTGGGCGGCGTGCGAGCAGAGCGGGGAAGTTTTGAACGGGCGATTAGCGCAGGGCGCAACTCGGCAGGAATCAGCACGCACGACAATGAAACCGCTCAAAAAAATATTGTCCTCTATGCGCCAGAAAGCTGGCGAGGACTGGCAAAAGGGTGGCGACATCGCTATCAGCTTGAAACATTTGATCCAAGTTTTGTTCGGCTTAGCGTTCGCGATCGCGTTCCAATATTACCGATTGTGTGTTTAGGTAATGAGAATTTACATCCTTGGACAATCAATTCAACTTGGTTGGCGCGACGATTGAAGATGCCATTGCTGCCCGTGTCACCATTTTTGTTGCTCTTTATATTGTTTCCATCGTTGGGAGTATGGGCGGTGCGATCGCGTCTACGCTATTATCTCCAACCCCTACAATCCCCGTGGAAAGACATAGAACAAACGCGATCGCAGGCTTACCAATATGCAGAGAAGTTGCGATCGCAAATGCAAACCGAACTGTTAGGCTTGCATCATCAACACTAATTATTTTTGCAGGTGAGAGGAGGGATCTTCAGCCACCCAGCCTAGATTGGAATTCGTCCTCACCTCAAAATGCAGGTGAGACTTCAGGGAACTTGGGGTTCCAGTTTGCCCGACGATGCCAATTGCCGTTCCACGTTTCACGGTTTGCCCAACTTTCACCTTGATCGACGCCAGTTGAGCATAGCGAGTTTGATACCCTTTCTGATGATTGATCACAATCATATTTCCGTAAGCGCCTTGAGATCCGGCAAATGCCACGGTTCCATCTGCGATCGTGCTAACCGAGGTTCCCGATCGCGCGTCCAAATCTAACCCACTGTGAAACACGGGTTCACCTTTGCCAGAAGGAATATACCAGCCATAGCCCAGCAAAACGGCAGACTTTCGCGCTAATGGATAGCCCAACAATGAGCCGGACGCCACAGTCGGTGTTACTGCTCCATTAGACGCCCCTTTTACCCCCGGAATAAAGACAACTCTCGGAGACTTTTGGCAACCGTTGACCTCATACAGTACATCCGGGCGCACTCGATATTTCGCTGCCACATCGCGCCACGATTGACCCGTCGGCACTTCAACTCGCGTCCCGTTGTACGGTGGAATTAAGAGTTCTGAGCCTACCGCTACTTTGCCACTCCGAGCGCTCGGATTCAAACTAATCAATGTCGGCGGAACTAAATTATATTTCTTAGCAATGCTCTCTAGCGTCTCTCCAGAAGCGACAATGTGCCGTCCTAACCGAGACAACGCAGGGGCAGGACAGCTTGGATCAGCCGCTTGAGCAACAGGAGCAAAAATGCCAGTCAAGAATCCGAGCAACAGTAAATAGCGAAAAGTCATAGCGACAAAAGATGAAGAACGAGAAACGCAACAGCCATGCCCTGAGTCTGCGACGAGTTTTGTACCAGTTTCTTTCGTAGAAAGAAATAAGGTAGATGCGTTTGATCATAGTAAGAGTGGGCAATTGATATGACCAGGACTTACGCCGCCATTTAAGATAGCCCTTGTAGATCTCCCTCAATTCCTTTTTCTATTCAGCAACAAAATTGCAGCTTCAATAGGCGTCTATTCAGCATTGATCAGCATAAGAGCTGATCCTTCCGTGCGATCCTTTGGAACTTGCAAAGCGATCGCAGGGTTTATGCGAACAAAACCTGCTTTCATTGGGATAAAACCTGATCTCGTCGCAACAAAACCTGCTTTCATCGCGATGCAACCTGATCTCATTGCAGCAAAACCTGATCTCATTGCAGCAAAACCTGGTTTTATTCGGATGAAACCAGGTTTTGTTGGCGTCACTCCCGTCACAAACGATGATCTTCGCAAACTTAGAAACTTCGTAAGCTAATCGCCCACTAAAATGGGGCGCGGTACCGCGCCCCAGCAAAGAGTCGAACCGCACTTATCCTCAACGATTGGCTTCTTCTTTCACCAACTTCTCCCAACCCAAGCCCTTGAGCGCATCATTACGGCGTAGCGGACGGGTCACGAGTTCGAGAATGTCGCGGGTATTGCCAAACCCATGCATCTGAGCAAAGGTAAACTCTACCGACCACTTGGTTGTGATGCCTCGCGCTTCGAGGGGATTGGCATGAGCCATTCCAGTAATTACCAAATCAGGCTTCATTTCGTGAATGCGCTGGAGTTGATTGTAGTTGTCGGGCTTCTCAACGATCGTTGGCAACGGCACGCCCATCTCTTGGCAGGTTTTCTCTAGCAAGGCAAGCTCAGCCCCTTGATAGCGCTTGTCCATATAAGGAATGCCGATTTCAGGACAAGTCATGCCGCACCGAATCAAGAACCGTGCTAGAGAAATTTCAAGCAAGTTGTCTCCCATAAAGAAAACCGACTTGCCGCGAATCAGTTGGAGATAGTCCTCGACGCTTTCCCAAATCTTAGCTTCTCGTTCTGCGAGTCCTGTCGGCTCAATGTTGAATACAGAACAGATTTTTTCTAGCCATGCACGAGTTCCATCGGGTCCGATCGGGAAGGGTGCGCCGATCAGTTTGGTCTTGCGGCGACGCATCAAGGTAGTTGCCGTGCGAGATAGGAAAGGATTGACGCCTGAGACGTAGTAGCCTTCTTCGATCACAGGCAGTTCGGTGTAGCGTTTGGACGGCAGCCAACCAGAAACTTGAATCCCGAGTTTCTTCAGTTCGAGCGTCAGTTGCGTCACAACCGGATCGGGAAGCGAGCCAAACAGAACGAGCGGCGGATGATCCTTGTATTCCGATTGTTCTGCCGCTACTTCTTCTTTCTTGCGTCCAAAATTGAGCAACTTAGAAATCGAGTTTCTCTCTTCTTTTTCCGCTTCTGCTAGGGGAGCCTTTGTTGGACAGCGTTGCGCCATCGCGGCTAAAACGGTGTCTTCTCCTTGGGTAAAGGCATAGTCAAGACCATTTGCACGAGCAACCACGATCGGAATGCCCAGTTCTGCTTCAAGGTTAGGCGCGAGACCTTCCAAGTCCATCTTGATGATCTCGGTCGTACAGGTTCCGATCCAAACGATCACGCTGGGGTTGCGATCGCGCTTAATCTGCTCACATAACCGCTTCAACTCGCCATAATCGTTCAGTTGAGCGGAAATATCACCTTCTTCAAGTTCTGCCATTGCATACCGGGGTTCTGCAAAAATCATCACGCCCATCGCGTTTTGCAGAAAGTAACCGCAGGTTTTTGTGCCAATCACCAAGAAAAAGCTGTCTTCAATTTTTTGATAGAGCCACGCGACGCAGCTAATCGGGCAAAAAGTGTGGTAGTTGCCCGTTTCGCACTCAAAGTTTAGAGAGGAAGATTGAGTATCGGTAAGGGTCATGAATGAAATGTCCTTTGAATTAATTGGAGTTTGTTATGCCAGCTAGAACGGCAAAGCATTATTGAGTTCTGGAAGGGCGACCCGTTCCCTCGCAAGATTCGTCTTGTTTGGCAGCAGGGCGCGGCATCTGTTCCGAAATTGAAGGTTTTGCAGGTGGAAGATAGGCGCGTCGTTCGTCTAATTCAGCTCGTACCTTTGAGCCAGACTCAGCTTCAATCACTTCATCAGGATTGAAATTGAGTCCCAAAGCCGTCACGATTCGGTCTGGATTATTGCTGAGATCAACCACCAACGGGAGCAGTTCGGTGAGACGCGGTTCTAGAACGGAGAGTGTACCGAGAATAAAGCTCGAAGACGGTCTACGCTGTCCATCGCAGTTCACCCAAATCGCAATGCGAGTAAGCCACTGACGATTTTCTCGGTAGTAATTCAGCCACTTCTCCTTGAGAGATTGGCGAAGCTGGTCGATATTCATGAGGGAACCAGAGGAAAGCAAAACAAAACTAGTATCTTCTGTTTTGGTGCTTTCCTAAACCCTCTATCGGTCATTAAACCATCATCAAATCAAGCTCGCTCTCTTCGGTTTTGGGTAGCTCTTTGGGATTGAGGTAGAAATCAGACAGCAGAGCAAACAAGTCGCGATCGGGCGTATCCGTTGGAACGACCCCTTCCGGATTTGCCAGAATTTGGTCGGCAATGTTGAGGTAGTAGTCGCAGACGTAATTGAGCGACGGATCGTTTTCTGCCATCTCAAACAAGGTCTTGCCCTTAACGCGAGAAACACGAATATCTTCGATCAGCGGCAAGACTTCTAGCACAGGCATGGGAACCGTGTCGATATATTTGTCGATCAGATCCCGCTTTGCAGTGCGGTTGCCAATCAACCCTGCTAACCGCAAGGGGTGAGTCCGCGCTTTTTCGCGAACAGAAGCAGCAATTCGATTGGCGGCAAACAGCGCATCAAAGCCGTTGTCAGTCACGATCAGGCAATAGTCGGCATAGTTTAACGGAGCCGCAAAGCCGCCGCACACCACGTCGCCCAACACGTCAAACAAAATCACATCGTATTCGTCGAAGGCATTGAGTTCTTTTAATAGCTTGACGGTTTCGCCTACCACGTACCCACCGCACCCCGCGCCAGCCGGAGGTCCACCTGCTTCAACGCAATCTACGCCGCCATAGCCTTTGTAAATCACATCTTCAGACCAGACATCTTCATAGTGATAGTCCTTTTCCTGAAGGGTGTCGATGATAGTCGGGATCAAGAACCCAGTCAGTGTAAACGTGCTGTCGTGTTTCGGGTCACAGCCAATTTGCAAAACTTTCTTACCCCGTCTTGCTAAAGCAACTGAAATATTACAGCTTGTCGTGGATTTGCCGATCCCACCTTTTCCATACACTGCGAGTTTCATTGGTCGTCTCCTATAGTCTCTTTGCAAACCGGCTGACTTCAAAGACAGAATTTAGTCTTTGCCCATACTGCTAACCGAAGTCAGCGAATGCAGAAATGTGTTGTGCCTCTGGAAAGCATTATTAACGATGCTGGGTGGGATTGAAAGCTGTCGAAACAAGACTTAAGGGTTTTAGAAGAAGCTAGACCCCTTTTTAATTCAAGATTCCTTCCAAACGACTTGAAGTTGCTTACCAAACTCAAATAACGATTATTAATAACTTTTAAAAACCAGCTTTTATAAAAAACGGAACAAAAAACAAATTGTGGACTAGTAAGTGAGATGTGTTGATTAGCGGGAAAACTGTTTACCTAATCCGTTACATACCTCATTACGAATGAGGCGCAGTTTTCCCGTCCTAAGGGGTTGTTAAGGCGTTTCAAGCAGGAAAGGGCCTTATCTTTTCGTTTTATCAATGGAGAGTAGGAAAACCCTTAGCTCCACAAATTTCAAAGAATTTAGGTAATCCAGCCTTAGAACGTCGCTCTGCCCAACTGCAACGTCTAAGCTCCAGCTTCTTTGTTAATAATCATGAAACTTTTGATAATCCGTTTATCTGCCAAAGAAAAGACACCCCGCGTGAGGTGTCTTGGTGTGATCCCAAATCGATTACAAATAATTAGCTTTGACGTTGACCAGCCCGACGGGTGTTTCGCATCTGGTCGCGCAGGGCACGCTGTTCTGCCGTCAGCAACGCATCCATCTGCTGACGAGACGCTTGCATGATTGCCTTAATTTTGGCTTTCTGGTCATCGCTTAAGTTCAACGACTTCATAACTTCGCCACGCTTGCCTTTTTGCTGACGGGCAGCATCGAGCTTTGCCTGCTGCTCCGCTGTAAGGACAGCTCGTACTTGGCTCTTTGTAGACTCACGAATTTGCTTCATTTGAGCTTTTTGAGCATCGGTGAGATTTAGCTTGTTGCCCATGCGTCGCTCTGTTCTGGGGGTGGTTCCAGAGGGAACTTGAGCATGAACTGCCAGCATTGGCACACCTGCTAAAACAAATGCAGCAAAACCGGGTAAAAGAAAGGCTAACTTCTTAATCATGAGTGTGAGGTTCCTGAGAAGTATGAACTCTGATGCACCAGCATCGTACCGTTAGACACTCACTTTTTTAGATTGGTTCAATCGATTTTTCAATTTTTCAATTTTTCAATTTATTTTGAAGGAGTGGCGGGTCAGCGTGACGGCTTGCGATAAGTACAGTTTGCAAATGTGGCCTTCATGACTGTGACTTTTAGGAATTTGAGATGCGATCGTACTCAATCTGCCCGTAGTCGAGCTTGATAATGCGATCGGCGCTGCCAAAATAATGATCATCATGGCTAATGACCAAGACCGTTTTCCCTTGGTGCTTGAGCTTTGGCAAAAACTCCTGATAGAACAATTCTCGAAACATGGGGTCCTGATCCGATGCCCATTCGTCAAAGAGATAAATTGGACGGTCTTCAAGATAGGCCGTTAACAGCGTCAGGCGTTTGCGCTGTCCTTGTGAGAGTTGCGTCGTAGAGAGACGCCCATCGACGATCTGGACTTTGTGATCGAGATGCAACTGTTTTAGGTACATGTGCGCTTGAGCATCTAAGTTGGGAGCGTCGATACCCAGCAAGCGATCGAAGAGATAAAAATCGGCAAACACGGCCGAAAAATGTTGTCGATACCATTCGCGGTTAGCCTCTGCGATCGGCTGTCCATCAAATACGATCGCGCCCGATTCGGGGCTATAAAGCCCTGTTAATAGCTTTGCCAACGTCGATTTGCCACTGCCATTGCCGCCCACAATAAATACAATTTCGCCTGGGTGAAGCGTCAGATTAATTGGGCCTAAAACGAAATTGCTATCTTCTGTTTGGTAATACGTGTGCGTTACGTTGCGGAGTTCTAAACGCTGCCAGTCAAAATGCGTTGGCGCGGGAACCATCGTGGATTCAGAACGACTTCTAAGCGATAAGCCAAGCGCATTAATCTTATCGAGTGAAACACTGGCTTGACCCAGAACCGGCAACTTCAGAACAATTTTGTCGAGGGGCAAAATTAGGTAGGTAAACGTCAGAACATACCCGGATAAGGTTTGCAGCGGCACCGAAAGCAGATTGGGTAATGCAAAGAGAACAAACCCGATCGCAAAGAAAAAAATCAGTTTGCCGAAACTCGCGGCCCCAGCGAACAATACTAGAGCATCTACGTTATGGCGGCGAAACGAGGCAGATGTTGCTTCTAAATCATCGGCTAGAAACATCTGGCGGCGCGGATAATGCAGTTTCAGTTCTTTGATGCCATCGGTGATCGAGCGGAAATGCTTGAACAAAATATCTTGATCGTCACGGGCGTAGGCTAAGCGTTTTCTGCCTTGGTTGAGAATCCATTGGCAACCGACAAACGACGCTACAAATAAGCCCATCACCATTAGAAACACAATCCACGAAAGCCAGCCGATGTAAGCAAAACAGCCGATGATCGTGGCAAGATCAATACACAAAAACGGAAACGAAGAAACGGCAGTCGCAACCGCCTGTACATCTTCAGTTAAGGTCGCCATCACCCGAGCATTGCCTAGTCGTTCTAAATGGTTTAACTCTGATGAAAGGATCTGACGACCGAGTTGCATTCTCAGATTAAACACAGCATCCTGCGCTAACCGTATCAGCACAACCTGAGAAATGATGCTTGTCACTAGAGAAATAATCGTTAGCCCAATAAATGCACCTGCAAACGTCCCCATTTCTGCCCCTTTCGCACCAATCGCCCGACTGATCAGCGCGATCAGTCCCGCACTACTGATGCCACTGAGAAACCCAGTAAAGATGGCGATCGCAACCTGTTTTCGCGACGATTGCAGCAGAAATGATAACAATTGCATAGCAGTGGTAACGAAGGGTTGGTAAATGCAACAGAGAGATAAATAGAATTCAACCATTATCACTGACGATGAATGGTCTATTTCGATTCCAATAACGAATCGATCGCTAAACTAATGTCAATAGATTTAGTGTTCTTACAAAGCGCTGCCAGGAAGCGAGCTTTCTCATAAAGCGAATTGGACAAATCGGGTCGGAGACCTGCAACATCTTTCTTTGCAAAATGTTGCAAAAGCCCTCCCTCTGGCTCACCTCCAATGGAGTGGAGTAAATCATCCCAAATTTGGGCAATGTATAAGCTAGAACGTTCGCAGATTGTGCCATTGTGTTTACTAATGTTGATCATCCCATTCAATCTGTTCTGGCCCCTCCTATCTTTACGGAAGGCAGCACACAAGCCCTTCACTTAAAATCAACGCTACAAGATTTGTCACTGTACGAATTTCAGAGTGATTGGGAAACTCTGGGTAGCGAAGTTGCTCAGAGTTTCGAGCGTCACCCCCTTCTGCCCGGCGTGATTTTGCTCGAACAGGAAAAATTTGTTGGTATGATCTCCAGGCAGTGCTTTTTAGAGTATCTGCTGCGTCCGCACGGGGCAGAGCTATTTTTGCAAAAGCCGCTTCGAGTTCTGCATAGTTATGCTCATCTTCGTCCGTTAATTTTGACAGCAGAGACGTCGATTCTGGTGGCCGCTCAACAAGCATTGCGCCGACCTTTTGAACGTCTAAATGACCCAATTGTTGTTCAATTCGCACCTCAGACTTACCGATTGCTCGATCCGCACGAACTCAACATCGCCTCTTGGCAACTGCGTGGCATTGAAACTCAAGTCAGACTCGAACGCTTACAAGTCCAGATGCTTCAGAGCGAGAAGATGGCAAGTTTGGGGCGCTTAGTCGATGGAATTTCTCACGAAATTCTCGATCCAGTGAGCTTTATTTGGGGCAATCTCTCGCATGTAGCTGACTATAACCGCAATCTTCTAGACCTGCTCGAAGCGTATGAACAGCAGGGCAAAGGGTCGCCAGAAGTCACAGAATTAAAGGATGCGATCGAGCTAGATTACATTCGTGAAGATCTGCCCAAAACGTTGGAGAGCATTAGAACTGGAGCCGATCGCCTGTCAAAGTTAGCCAACAGTTTGCAGAACTTCTGCCACATAGATGAAGTGTTTCCCCGACCCACTGACCTGCATGAATGTCTCGATTCTGTTTTGCTACTGCTTAAAAGCCGTTTAACCAGCGATATTCATGTGATCAGAAAATATGGTCATTTGCCTCCCGTGTCCTGTTTCAGTGGGCAGTTGAGCCAAGTTTTTATGAATATTTTGAATCGTGCGATCGATGCGCTGCTGAATGAAGCGGCTAATAGCCACTTTAACGCGACTCTGCCGCAAGCCCGAACTAAGTCAATTGATCCGCCTAAAATTTTAATCACGACGGATGTTTGTTCGCTCGATCACACGGGCAATCGCTGGATTTCGATTCAGATTGCAGACAATGGGGCAGCTATCTCTACAGAAGTTCAACGGCAATTGATGCAGGCTTTTTCAGCGGAGCGATCGCTGGTAAAAGAAACGAGTCTAGCAATGAGCTACCGCATTGTTACGGCGCGCCATAGCGGCAAATTTAGAATCTATTCCTGCATTGATCCGGTAGAACCGCTCTCTAAGATGGGGACTGCCTTTGAAATTCTACTGCCAATGGTTTAATGGAATTCTAAAGGGCGTTGCTCCATTTGCAGAGGGAACATCAATGTGGAGAATTACAAACAGAAAATCGCGGATTTTTACAATGCGAGAATTCATTACGACAATAACCATACTCGCGGTCGCGCCCTCCGCCTCGTCGAATATTCTCCTCTAAAGGTTGGAGATTCAGATTGGATGTAGCAACGGGAACGGGGATTGTTGCGATCGCGGCAGCCCATATTGTAGGAACTCAAGGGCATGTGATTGGAATTGACATCGCAACAGAGTTGCTGAATCAAGCAAAACAGAAAGTTGCCACCTCAAGCTTACAAAACATCGACCTACTTGAAATAGATGCGGAAGAGTATCCACTTAAGCCAGAACAATTCGATGCGATTCTGTGCTCTTCAGCCGTTGTTCTACTGACAGATATTTCGCGCAGTTTAGGTGATTGGCATCGCTCGCTCAAACCCGCCGGATTCGTTGCATTTTCTTGTTATTCAGCAACCTCTTTTCTCACGCCTGCGATCGCCCAAGCCTGCGAAATGAAGGGGTTAACGCTACCCGAAATTAACAAAACGCTTGGAAGTCCTGAGCGATGTCAACAGCTTTTAACCCAGGTAGGGTTTTCAGCGATTAACATTCAGACCGAGCAGCGAGGCAGTTATCTTAGTGTGGAACAAGCCAAAAATCGCTGGGACGGTAAAACGTGGCTGCACCCCAATGAGCCGTTTTCTGGGCTAACGCCAAATCAAGTGCAGCGCCTCAAAGCGGATTACGATCGCCGGATCGAATCGTTAGGAACAGAGAAGGGAGTTTGGGACGAGCAAACTACCTTTTTTGTAGTGGCGCGAAAATAGAAAATAAAGGCGTAAGAGACACTCGTTTGGACGGCAAGATTCAAGAGATGTTTAACGACGCTTTGACGCAGCAGAACCGCGATAGATCCGTTCTGCCTGCTCCACGGATAGCCATGGAGCAACATCACTGGCCTGGAGCGGCGCTGAATCATCCTCATAATAGGGCAAGCCACACATTGCAGGAGGTGCAGTGCTAACGAGTTTATTTGAAGTCCTTGTGATCTGGCTTTGGGGAGCGGCATACTGGTGAGTTTCCGGGTCGTATGCCAACAGTTCACCCGTTTCAATGTGATAGACCCAAGCATAGATATTAAGTTTGCCCTGGTATATTTTAGAGCGCACAACTGGATAGGTTTTGAGGTTCTCGATCTGAGTCAGAACATTCTCTGCAATCGTCACCTCTAACAGTTGGTCGCCCGAATACTGACTGTAGTTGTCTTTCACTAAGCGCAGAGTGGCGTCGGCGTGCCTCAGCCAGTCATACACCAACGGCATTTGTTCTTCGAGTTTGCCGAGTTGGAGTAATCCCTTCATTGCGCCGCAGTGAGAATGCCCGCAAACGATGATTTGTTCAATATTAAGCGCTGCGATCGCATACTCGACTGCCGCTCCTTCTCCGCCATTTGCGGCTCCAAATGGCGGGATCAAGTTTCCTGCATTTCGGATAACAAAGAGTTCGCCAATTCCCGCTTGAGTAATGAGATTCGGATCAACCCGAGAATCAGAACAGGTGATGAACAGAACTCTTGGCTTTTGACTGTGAGAAAGTTCTTCCAGCAGTTCCCGATGTTCAGAAACAAAGGTTTCTCGAAAATTCTCGTGTCCTCGAATTAGCTTTTTCATCGTCTGTCCCTTCGGCAATTGACCCGATCTTCAGTTAATCACAAATCTTAATTAAAAATCTACGACAGCCATTCGTCCGTCGCATCCTCTTTTGTATTGGTGTTGCGGCTGGGCGTCTCGCGATTGAACTTGAGGTGGATCGATCGAGTTTGCACCCCATCTGAAGCAACCGCCATGATCGGATAATCGATCAGTCCATCTTGGAACGACATTTGGAACCGGAACGTTCCATCGGGGCTCAGTTCGACGGGTTCACCTGCGATCGTCAATGTTGCATCTGGCTCGGTTGCCCCATACACAATTAGTTCTGCATCTGCTACTAGCCAAAACTTGCGCGGACGAATTGGCGCAACTCCGCCTGAAAAGCCTGCTCCAGACATAGTAAGTCCGGACATAGTAAGCGCTCCAGACATGCCCATACCCGAAGGCGTCGGCAGTGCCCATCCTCCCATACCTGAGGGAAACACGAAGGAGCTAATTGCCGTTTCGGGCACTTGCTGCATCGAGCCAAACAGCGATCCAGCAACGCGCTGAGACTCAACGCCTTGAGCTAACCCAAAGATTTGATCATAAATAGCACTCTGGGGCTGACTGCTTTGGCGACCGGGTGGCACGAGTTCTAAGAACGTCTTGCCCTGCAACTCCTCTTCCCAATCGATCGTTACAAACTGATCCTCAAACCAATCGGACGGATACACGGGCGGAATGCTAACCGGAGCAGAGCGAGCCAGCATGAGCCAACGACCGTCTTCAGTGAGATAGCCAATTTCGGCTAAATAGTCGCGATCGCTCACCGGAATCGGCACATACCAGTCTCTAGCAAGTTCCTCACAGTCATACTGCTGCAAGCTATGGGGGCTTTGACGATCGAGAGTAACATCCGTTACATCGTAGAGTCGCAGCGCTAATCGTTGTCCACCTTGGCGTCTGAGTGCTTCTCGATGATCGTTCGGAACGTCCCAGTAGGCGTATGCCCACTGTGGATCGCGTGGCATGAGAACAATTCGGCTCTCGCTATACCCAGCTGGCAAATCCGCTAAACCTTCGTCTACACTGGCTAGGGTTTCACGAGACAGCTCCGCTTGTCCTAAATTAAATTTCGTCGCTTCGATTTCGGTCTGTTCACGGTTCATCTCGCCCCGATCTACGATCGCGTTCGAGCGATTTGAGCTCGAAGCGGCAGCCACGCCCACAGCGGCTCCTCCTAACGCTGCACCTAGCCCAGGCGATCCTGCACCGAGTGAATCGCTCAGATCATCGGGCGATGCTTCAGAGTTTGGCGCAACCGCTTGTTGAGACTCCGCCCCTACAGAAACTTGTAAATCAAAGTTGTTAGAA
Organism: Myxacorys sp.; assembly: GCF_059501405.1. NCBI lineage: Bacteria > Bacillati > Cyanobacteriota > Cyanophyceae > Leptolyngbyales > Leptolyngbyaceae > Myxacorys > Myxacorys sp. Next base: position 7,497 of record NZ_JCACCM010000105.1, on the reverse strand, counting down.
GGTTCGGTGGGTTCGATGGTAGCGGCATCATCGTCTAAAACGAGTTCATCCACCTGATCATCCGCTAGCTGCGCTTCAAGATCGTCGATTTCTTCGATCAGGTCGAAACTTACCAATGACTCTTCTATCTCTGAAGAATTGTCTGGAATAGCGTTAGAGTGGTCAGACGATTGATTCCCAGAGCCAATCCATGCGGCTCCCGCGCCCGCCATTGCTGCACCTCCCAGTGGCGCAAATCCTGAAATATCAGAAGATTCTTGTACGATCGCAGGGTCAATATCAGAGCGGGCATCAGAAGCTGTATCTATGGCGTTCTCCCTTCTGTCAACCGTCTGATTTTCTGAATCGATGGGAGCTACGGCTGGATCTGATACTGAATTTGAAGTGATTTGAGCAGCATCTTGAGTGCTGGAATCCCACGGATCCGCCACTGCTCCAAGCGAGGGGTTATCAGCCGGATTCGCTACGAAACGAGTTGAAGAGGAATCTGACGCTAGAGGAGCGTCTGACACAGGGCGATCGCTCGGATTGATCGCGCTTGCCAATGGATCAGGGTTAGCTTCGTTAAGTTCCGCACGATCGCGCGATGCTATCCACGCAGCTCCTGCACCCGCCGCAAGCCCCGCGCCTCCAATTGCCGTCCCGCCAATTTGATTAGCTTCGGGTTGAGACTCTGCAATTGAGGCGCGATCGCCATTAATCACAGTTTCGGTTCTCGCCGCTAAATTTGGGTCAGCGCCACGATCTGGTGGATTGACTGGTGGATTAACAAGGGGGGCTTCAGCAGACGATATGGGGTCAGATCCAGAGCGACGATTTTTTAGCAACCACGCCACCAGTAAGCCCGCGATGCCCAACGGCAAAAGCCACAGCAGCCAAGTCGGAAGTCCTGCACTTGCTTCAGAAGTTGTTTGGGGTGCTTGTCCGCTCTGATTTGAACCATTCGACACAGCTGTTGCAGCCGCGCTTGGAGAAACGGCGGCAACGGCCGATCCGGTAGCGGTTGCTCCAGCAGGACTCGCACCGGGACTCGGAGGCGCAGTCAGCGCGCCGGATGCGGCGGCAGGGTCAGCTTGGGCAGTTTGAATAATCGATTGAGCAGCAGGAGAGGTGGCGTAACCGAGAAACGCCGCGATCGCAGGAGAAGGCGTCCCTTTATATACGTAAGAGAGAGGCTGCGAGAAGGGATAGCGCGGATCGTCCGGCAGGGTAGTGTGCATCGGCACAATCCGAACACTTGGCTGATTCACAAGCTGATTTGCGATCGCATATCCAATGCCATTCGTACCCAGATCCTGAAGCATCGCTTCGGTGCTGTCTTCTCTAGTTTTCGTTGCCGTTGCTCCGCTTGCGAACGACGTGGCTTGAAAGGCAGGATAATTCTGGAAGGCTTGACGAGTATCGCTCGTGTCTGGACGATCGATTAGCCGAATTGCCCCTGGCGCACCGCCAACCTGTGACCAATCAGTAATTTCTCCCCGAAAAATCTGAGCAAACTGTGTGGTCGTCAAGTTTCCTCTAAAAGGATTCGTGGGACTGACGACGATCGCAATCTTGTTGCGTGTGACGGGAATCGCGACCAGTCCTTGCGCTTTTTCTTCGGCCGTGAGCGGACGCCCGATCGCCGCTAGATCTGTCTTCCCATCCCTTAGTTCTTGCAACCCTGTAGCGCTCTCGGTGTAACCGACATTAATGCTGGTTTCTGGGTACTGCGTCTCAAAGCGCTGCTTTAAAGCTTGGTTGATGGCGGCCATGCTGCTAGAGCCACTAATCCGAACGGTTGTCCCCTTGGGCACAGCATTTGGCAATGAAAATGCCGATGGACTGGCAGACTGAGCGAGGGCTGGACGGACTTTCAGCGATCCAGCAAAAGGGGTTGCGGTGGTTAGAAGTGTAACCAGTAACGCAAGATTAATGACGGAAGGTTGTTTCTTAAACACCATTGGATCTAATGCAGCTTACGCCGTTCGAATTGAGGTAATTATATAGTGCTTAACTTGGATTTACAGATGAACGAGAGAAGAGTTGCGATTAAAAATTGATTTTGAAACCACTTATACGAGAGGGATGATGCGATCGGCGTTAGCGAGTTGATCTTTTTGAGTCACCTGCTTTGTCAGTTCAATGCGCTAAATAGGGATCGCGGGTCGCCTGTAGAATGCGATCGCAAAAATTACTACCCTAAAATTTTTACGTTTTAGAAGCTCAAGCGGGTGACGGCTATAGAAGCATTACTAGGGAGTTTGACCCCTTAACGGCCCCGCTTGAACAACTCAATCTCTATTTTCTAGATAGCCACTTCGCCGCCAAAATACCCCCTATGAGGCCAAACAAATGTCCTTCCCAGGAGATGCGCATTTGGTTAGGAAGAACACCCCAAATTAGACTGCCATAGAATAAGCCGACGGTCAGCGATAGCGCGATCGACAGGGCGCTTCGCTCGAAATAAGCCCGTGATAGTAGAAATCCAAAGTAGCCAAAGATAACGCCACTTGCGCCAATATGGATGCCTGGAGAGCCAAACAGCCAAACGCCAATGCCACTCGCCAGCAGGACGATTGCCGACACCGCAAAAAATTCTTTCACGCTTCGCAGCATCACAAACCAGCCCAACATCAGAAAGGGAATTGTGTTGCTAACAAGATGCTGATAGCTGCCGTGCAGAAAGGGCGAAAAAAAGATTCCCCGAACTCCGAGGCTGGTTCGAGGAATGATGCCATACACACTAGCCGTCCCTGGCAAGAAGCTGTCGGCAATATGGATGAACCACATTAACCCCACCAGTCCACCGAGGATGACAACGTGTGATTTAAATTCGCTTGCGATCGCGCTTGGATCATTGGGGTTTCTTCGGGTCATCAGAGGTCAGATAAACGGGTTGACTTCCTTTCTAGCACATCAAAAACGCAGCACCCACAAGGCACTGCGAAATCTAAGCCGTCTATTACCCTACCGAGAAGTTTCGTAGGCTCCCTTCATTCTTACTTAACTTAAGTAGGTTGAGCGTTCAGCATAGATGGCTGCAACTGCTGAGCTAATTCAGTCAGCCGACGAATCCGTTCCTCGGTCGGGGGGTGAGTTCTAAACAGCGATTGCAATCCTTTGGTTGAAAGTGGATTTACGATCAGTAGAGGCGACAGTGCCGGATTGCCATTCATTGGAATCTCATGTCCAATGCGCTCCAGCTTTTCGAGGGCGCTGGCTAGGGCAAGAGGATTTTGAGTGATTTCAGCTGAGCCTTGATCGGCGGCAAATTCGCGAGTTCGAGAAATCGCCATTTGAATTAGTCCTGCCGAGAGTGGTGCAAGCACAATGAGGAACAGTAGACCCAAAGGGTTTCCTCCCCGACGGGTATCGCGAGAAACAGGACCATACAGCGCCCCAAACGTCAGAATTCTGCCTAAGAAGGTGATGCCACCCGCGATCGTACCTGCAACCGCTTGGGTAAGGGTATCGCGGTTTTTAACGTGCGTCAACTCATGGGCTAAAACGCATTCTAGCTCTGCTGGGCTCAGCAATTCCACAATGCCTTGAGTCACGGCAACAGCAGCATGATCTGGGTCACGACCTGTAGCAAATGCGTTAGGAGATTGTGTCGGAACCACAAACAGCTTCGGCATTGGAATTTCGGCGCGATCGCAAAGCCGCTTAATCATGTCAAACAGTTCTGGCGCTTCAGACCGCTCAACGGGCTGTGCGGCATAGGAAGCAAGCGCCATCCGATCTGAGTAATACCAAGACCCAAAGCTGCTAAATGCAGCAAAAATTAATCCCAAAATAAGACCCTGCTCGTTGCCAACTAGGTAATATCCAGCCAAGACCAATATTCCGCTCAGTAATCCTAGAAGGGCAGCCGTTCTAATTTGATTCCCAATCATTTTCTTTATAAAAGTTTTTCTACAGGTCTGTCAGAATTTTCCAGCATGACTTACGATCCTTACTCTATCCCTTGAGTGAGTTTCTTCTCATTCATCAGTACAGTTTTTGAGCTGCTGCGTTTTTTAAATACTGTAGAGTGTGAGTTATGGGTTACTTTACTTGATTTTCTATGAGCTTTCGGATTGGCTGTGCGATTTGGGCGTACAAAGGTTGGGTTGGTGATTTGTTCCCGCTAAAGAGCCGAGCGAACGATTTTCTAAACCTCTACAGTCATCGATTTACCTGTGTGGAAGGCAACACAACATTCTATTCTGTGCCAAATGCGGAAACAGTAGCGCGATGGGCAACAGAAACACCGCTTGGATTCAAATTTTGTCCTAAATTGCCTAAGAAATTAACCCATAATGGATTGCTAGAGCCATCACTGCCAGAAGCACTTAAGTTTCTAGAGTTGATGCAAGGATTGGGCGATCGCTTAGGGCCTTTGATGCTGCAACTTCCGCCGAGCTATAGCCCCGCTAGATTGCGCGATTTAACAAATTTTTTAAGCCGTTGGTCAAAAACAGGAGCGCCTTTAGCGGTAGAAGTGCGGCATTTAGAGTGGTTTAGAGAACCTCATAAAAGCCACTTGAACGCGATGTTAGAAGATTTGGCAATTGGTAGAGTGGTGCTAGATACACGTCCAGTTTATGAATGCGAAAATGATCCTCAGATTGGTAGTGAGCGTAAGAAGCCCAACGTTCCGCTCCAGCCTGTTACAACTGCTAACGTTGCGTTAATTCGATACATCAGCCATCCAAATTTAGAATCAAACGATCAATACTTGCAAGAATGGGCAGAGCTTGTCAATCGCTATCTCAAACAGAATGTTCAGGTGTATTTCTTTGTGCATTGTCCTATTGAAGCGCGATCGCCACAAACTGCCCGTCACTTTCAGCAGTTGCTTGAACAACACGGCGCATCCGTTCCGCCCCTGCCTTGGAACACTATTCACTCCAAGGCAACCGAGCAAGCTCCTTCGCAACTGAGTTTGTTCTAGATCGCTCGCCTTTTATTTCACGCAGAGGTAATACTCCGATTATCGCGGCGACGAACAACAACAACACAGGGTCGAGGAGCCGCATTCGCTTTTTTGCTAGGAAAGTTAGATCCGATTGGAACATTACGAATCTGCATAAAATCTTTGCCGTCAGTAGTTTGCAGAGCAAATTTGCGACTTTCAGCTTTCATGTCCTGCCGAATGCCATGCAGCTCTCCCGGATGTTGAACCGCCAGAAAAAGTGTTTGACGATCGCGGCTTAAAAACGGGCCGGTTAGTTCAGATTCCATTGGAGCGATCGCAAACATATAGGCATTGCCTGCATTCGTGCCTGACGTCGGAATAAACCAGAGAGCATTATTGCCAAATACGCCCCGCAGATTGGATTGACTAATCGGAACGCCATTCTTGTCGATGCGGTTTGGAATAGCTTTGTTAATTTTGTCAGAGGACATATCTGTGACGACCCACACATGACCATCTGGATCGATCATCAAATTATCAGGATTCGCAAATCCTGCACCACCTGCGCTTGGCTCTCCGCCTAATGCCATCATCTTCCAGCTAAACGTCATCGCCGCTGGATCATTTTGATCTTCGACGAGGTGCATCACAAATCCATATTCGTAAGGCGTTTCACCCTTTGCACCTTTGAAAACCCGTTTATCTGCTCCTCCATCTTTGTCAGGAGAGCCAGAGGTAAACGCAACGTAGAGAGAGCCATCTGGCGCAATTTCAGTATCTTCAGGTCGTGCGGTACAGGTTGCGCCGCACGCATTCGCGGCATAGTGAGCATCAATCAAGATTGCACCTTGTTTTTCCTCAGCGTTTCCTTGATACAGATCACCCAGCGTCTTGAACTGCTGCTTAAATTTCTTGACGTCTGCCTCGGTTCTAAACGCTTTGTGGCCGCCTTCAGGACGCTTGGGCAGGTTAATCATGCCGCCAACAATGGTGGTCGGACTATCTGGCTCAACGGGAGTATCGGCTTTGAGCGCGATCCAGCGCCCGGTTCCATCTTCGTTAAATTTGGCAGCATAAAGCATCCCGGTTTCGAGTAGGCGAGAATTGGCTTTATCGGTGGGATTGGTCACAGCATCACGGCTGACAAATTTGTAGAGATGTCCACCTCTACGATCGCAGCCCGAATAAAACGCTAATGGTTTCCCTGATTCAACCCGCACTCCAACCGCTTCATGGCGATAGCGACCGAGCCACGTGTGTTTTGTGCCGTAGTCTTGCGGATTGGCAGGATCAAGTTCGACAATCCAGCCGTATTTGTTGCCAGCAAATCCAAACACGTTGCCCTGTCCAGATACCTCCTCGTCATCGATTCTGAAGGTTTGCTTGTCTGGCGGAAACGAGGTTCCATCGGCATACACAGCATCCGGGACTTGAGTTTGAATATTTTCTTCAGCGCTGAGAACCGTTCCCCAAGGCGTTGTTCCACCCGCACAATTCGCAAAAGTTCCAATAATGCGATCGCCCAACTTATCCCTATATCCTTGACCCGATTTCTTCAGAAAAACTGCCTTTGCTGCCCCTGTACACTTGAGATAGCGTCCATCCTCTAACCCAGAAATTCCCGTGATGCGGCGATCGCTTGTGGAATAAGTGCGCTCCCATGTCCCGTCTGCCGTTTTACGAATCGAAATGACACCTAATCCCTGATCAATCAGAGCTTCTTTAGTAATTTGGCGAATCTGGGCTTTTAACGGAGTCTTGTCAGACAAAGCAAAGGCGTTTAAACCTGTTTCTTTCGCTTTGCTCAACGCTTTCTGAACATCCTTAAAAGGGAGCTTTTTGCCAATCACTTTTTCATAAGTTTGTAGCCACGGAACTGCACTAATGTACTCAAAATTAACGCTGAGGTAGCCTTCGTTAGGAGCCGTTTCGACGAACGAGAGGTAGTCGTTGTTATAGCCAAACCGAGAATCCCCGACTTTATCTCCCCACGCGGCCAGCACATCATAGCTAAAGTCATCAGGTAGCACTAAATCATCGGCTACTTCGTACTGGCTTAAGGTATCGATTTGTTTTTCGAGTGCAATTCCGGTTGTCTCCAGTGGAAGTGGACTTTTAACCGGAGTGAAACTCAGTTCATTCGCAGATGCATTGATGTTTTGTGTTCCGCCAACCAAATCTTGAAACGGCATAGAGAACTTTTGCCCGGACTTGAGCGCCGTTCCGGCAGCAGCCGTTCCAGCTGCCGCCCCTAGAAAGAGCAAAAAATTCCGGCGTTTCACAGGCATGATGGATGACTCCAAGTAGGCAATCTATTCTGTGATAGCAGGGAATTGGCCCGTTTAAGGTTAAGACGCGGTAATCTCTGGGCTAAGAGAGCCGTTGAAGTTGGCAAACTGATGCGGAGGTAAGGGTAAAGCTGCATCTATTCTGTTTGGTTGCCCGTACCTTCACCTAAAACAACATCAGAACAAACTACTAGCTTGATCGAAATTTCCGTCTCCAGCTTGCCAAGGTTGCGCCCATAGCAAAGGCTCTAACTAAATAAAAAACTCTAGTAACTAGACTTGTCGGTAAATAAGGGAGAATAGAGAACAGTGACGAGATGAGATAAT
>NZ_JCACCM010000104.1:0-24305 GCF_059501405.1 Myxacorys sp. | reverse complement strand
GAACGAGATGAACTGTTCCTACTCTAGCAGTTATCATTACTTCCGGGGCACTACCTCCGATGTGTCCCCGATCCAAGATGCCGCCTTCTGCGCCAGATCTTTCTGCATGTCGTCTAACATGGCCTGCGATTCTGTCAGAGATATCTTGCCAACTTGAGCAAGAGAATTTGCAGAGCCAAGCGATTGCAATTGAATCGAACTCATTTTTTCGAGTTCTTGGCGAGCGCTTCCAATAGCTCCACCAACCAAATTGAAAGCCTGTCCGATCGCATTCGCTTTCAACACGGATAAAGTCATGCCATCAAGTAGCCCTTCGGACTCTTTTTGAGCCGCGCTAAACGCTCCTGATAGCGCGGCACCCATCCCCCCTCCTACGTTTGTCTGCTTCGTCAGCGCACCTAAAGACGCCCCCACTTTGCTGAGAACACCAGATGCAAAGTCTTTAGCGGAAAGGACGATCGAGACGGTTTGAGATGCCATCGGGGAAACGGGTGGAGGTTAAGCGATTGTGCGTCCTGCTGTCTTGTGTAATCAACGCCAAGATTTCATGCGTTTCCGATAACCCTTCACGATCGCGGCTCTTGTGCGGCGATATAACCAGAGTGATGATGAGACGATACTGAAGAATGTTGAAAAGATTATTTCTGGGACTGTCGATCGTTGCGGTAATTGGCATTCAAGCAGGGATTCAGCAGCAAGCGATCGCGTCAACAGTTGGACATGCTAAAGGCTTGTGCAGTTATAAGAGCGCTACGGATTCGAGCAAGAATATTGATCGCCAACCTTGCACCGCTAATTTTGGAACGGTTATGCAGCCAGAGCTTCAGCGAGATATTGGGTTTGTCCGGCTGAACTGGATGGATGGTGTGCAGACAAAAATTGTAACGACAATCTATCGCTACGATCCCGGCAACCCAGTCATTACGATCGACGGTAAAACCGCTCAAAGATACAGCGATTGTGAGGGGACCCGATACTGGGCGATCAATGGAAATCAAATCAGCTTTCGCGGGAAGTTCTTCCCACAAGAAAAATCCGAAAGTTGCGATTAATAGGGGACATAGAAGGCAGACTGTGTTGTTGCTTAAAGGGGTTGGTGGTGAACGATTCAACTAAAAAGTGGTTGGTTCGGGTTGGCGCAACGATCGGGCTGTTAGGAGCACTCACGATCGTGGTCGATACGATCGCGGGTGCTTCTATTTCGGACTCATTTAAGGGGCGATCAGAGCCTGAGCGAGCCATGCTAGAGAATGCTATACCAGGGAGCATTAATGATTTGAGTTTGCACGATCGCCTAACTGCGAAAACAATCTTTGCAACGGACAAAAACAGGCTTGACGGCACGGTTAAAGGACTTTTAGAGGTTTACAACAAGCAGTGCAGCGCTGGCAATTTCCGAGGGATGATGCAGGCGATCGGCAAGGCTCAGACTGATCCGACGGTGGACGCGCGATCGGATCTCAATGCATGGCAAAAGACGCTCACCAAAGCAGCGGTGTCAAAAGCGCTATATGCACAATGCCCAGAATCCGCAGAGGAGGATAGAGACTGATGGCAAGCATTCAGGGATTTCTTATCTACTAAATCACTAAAAGCACTCGATCGTTAACCGAGTGCTTTTAGCGCGTCAGAGATGAGGTTATGAGATCGCAGCTTCCGACTTTGAGCAGACACTTAGAACGCCTTCAACCCAGTTCTTAAAAAACTGCTCGTCAATATCTTTCACGTGATGGGAGTGTCGATCTCTCAACCACCCGCGTAAGGCTTCGTCGAGTTCTCCAGATCTCAACCACCGCAACTGCATGGTCGTGAGTTTTTCGGCGTCTTGTTCGCCCAAGGTCCTGCACCACTGCTCATGATGAGCAGCACGCCAAACCTCGTTAGTTTGATACTCTTTGATCTCCCCCCGCTGGAATGCAACTAGGTCACTGATCGCACCATCATCAACATAGTCAACCTTAAGCATTACGCAAACGCCGTCCCAACCAACGATCATTCCGTTGTCGCCAACAGAGAAATGGTACGTTATTTCTCTAACAGTCCCACTCAGGATTACTTCGCCTGAATCCTCATCGAGGATCACTTTTGAGCCAATCTGAGGCACGGCGGGGTAATCAATTCGAACACCCAAGTCACTCTTGTCTCCAAACAATTCGCAACAAACCATTTTTAATTTCTCCAAGTATTTTGAGAGGGTACTTAATCAGCCGAGTGTGGCGCTAAAAACGATCGAGATTCTGCGGTGATCTGAGCAAGTTGCGGACGTTGTGAGAGCGGAATTCGCGCTCTTCGCAGGAGATCTGAAAACGCTGAATTTCCTCACCGGTCTGAACGACGGCTTCAATCATTTCGTCCCGGTATTGCCCGTAGAACTTACCGATCGTGAAGCCTTCGTTCTGTTCAGGCAGTTTTTTCTTGATGTGGATTTTGATGGTGTCTTCGACGAGGGATAAATCGATTTGGAACTTTGAGCGATCAACATGAGGTAGAAAGTGCGAGGAAAAGCGATCGATCGTGGTGTCGAGTGATTGCATGATTCGGGTATCCTTCGTTAAGTGTTTTGTTGCGGGACAGTCAGTCATAAGCTGTCCCTTTTTCGTGGCTGCTTCTGAGTATCTTTTGCGAACAACAGGGATTGTTTAACAGAGATCGTTTGCTGAGCGCGATGATTGGTATCACTGCAAGGTTATTTGTTGCCAAGGATCAGGCGGGCACGATCGCGAGCATTGCGGCAGCGGCTGAGCGCACTTTGCGCCCGAACTCGCGAGATTTCGATTAACAATTGACCTTGCTGATGCCAGCGCTCAATCTTCCGAGCGGTTCTCAGTTGGAACAACCGGACTCGACGGATGAGACGGACTGGGACGGTACGTTCTTTTTGCACCGACAGTTCAAGTAGCCAATCCCAAGCAAGAATTGCAAACCCAATGATAGTTAGCGCGATCGCTGCTAATAGCCTGCGAAGTGGAGCCGTCGCCATCCAGCCATTGACCAACCGTTGCTGCAACGTGATGTCTTGATCAAGCTTGTTGTTTAGCCATAGTTCGCACTGCTCAATCTCGGTGGCGACGAACTGGGTGGCAATTGCAGTCTGAGTTTTAAGGTTCGATTTGAGGGTTACGAGTTGCATGATTGATTTTCCACTTGTGTAAATGTGTCGTAGTGATGCCCTAGACCCTCCAGGGCATGAAGGTTAGAAACTAGAAGGGCAGTAATTCAGCCATGAAGCAAGCTGGACGATTTGCCTTGACTGTGGCGTCGCTCCATTCCGCTCGCGCTCTCGGTTGGCAAATGCCGCGATCGTAGAAGCGGCACTGAGCGCAGGTTGCGGTAATGGGCTGTGGTGCAATTTGAACTGATATCATTTGAGTTGCCTCTTTGTGGGGTAGGGCAGCGCGTTCTTTCCGGGGCAGCGCTGCTTTTAACGTGAAAAGCGTCCTCCGGGGCGTTTCCCCCATCTGCGGACTTGAGCCAATGAGATTAACGTGTCATGGCTCCCCCGACACAAAGTAACGGGCTTCACTTGGCTAGGCTTCCTTCAGCCTGGCTAGGAACTTGCGGACTGTGACCGCTCACAGCACCCCGTTCTCCGAAGCGGGCATCACCTCCGAAGAGGCAGCGTTACCGCCGTCGGGCTTGCGCCCCTCCGAAGGTTGTCTCCCCCTCGGCATGAATTAAATATATCGATGTATACGTCGAATGTCAACAGATTTTGTATAGAAGATCTTCTGACTTTTTCGACGTGTACATCGATTAAATCTATACCTGACTGTTGCTCTTCAGGGTATACATCGGTAGGATTGATATGAATACCTCAAATGGGTGCTGCAATGCCTCGCAAAAAGCCGAATGAATCTAGCCTGAAGAATCTTGTTGATCGATCGGCTCCAGATGATCCAGGGCAGACGGAAGCGACTACTGTTCGGATTAGCGTTGATGATTTGAGATGGTTAAAGTCTTTGCCTAATGGAACGAGCTATCACGTTAGGCAAGCGGTGAAACTGTATCGAGAAAGTTTTGCTCAGCCATCGGAATGAATTAAGCCGATTGTTCAAATATGTAGTGCGATCGCTTGGCTTCGCTGATCCAAAGTCCGATGTCCGTTTGAGCGTTCCAAAATTGCTGCAACTCATCGCGCCGTTTCTGCGGTAGTGGCTTCGAGAGTTTCTTCCAGCTTGACTGCTTTGTACGATTGGCTTTGCCAAGCTCCAAAGGATCGCAAACGTTCCATTTCCAAGCTGAATCAGGGTAGCTCTTGTAGGGCGGTGTCCAAAAGAAAATCGATTCTTCTCCGCTTTTGCCAACAGCTTTGAACTGGATGCCCACGATCGGCATAGGAGATTGAGGCAGGTTGTAGCAAGCAATTTGCACTGTTGGGTCTCCTATTTTTTGCGGCGTTTCTTCGCTGTTGAGACTGGTTCTGTAGCTCGCTCTAAGATGCGTCGCAGCACCCATATTGTTGAACCGTGGTCGAACTTCACCAGATGATGCAGCGGCATCGAGTAGGGCGGCGGCTAGATGGTTCCTAAACTGCCAATCTGAGTTTGAACCCGATCGCCTACTTTGAGTTCACTCATGCCGCCTCCGCCTCCAATTCTTTGAAATGGGCGATCGCGTCGTTGACAGAATCTTCCAGGCTCACAAACGGCTTTTCTAACGCATCTGGATCGTAGGCATACGAGTTTGTGACCAACGACAAAAGCGGCATTTTGGGGCGGCTCCGAACAATGAAATAGACATCCTGTGCCATTTCACCAACAGTCGGATCAAGTTCGATCAAAACTTGCCATTCACAGGTATCGAGCATTGAGAATGTCATTTTTCCACAACTGGAATGCGCGATCGCTTCGGCAGCAACGAGGAGTAATTCATTCGGAATTTCAGCGTTAAACATGAGCATTTCCTAATAGTTTGAGAGAGCGATTGTAGATTGCCCTAATTTCATAATGTTTCATGATGGGGGCTCATGACGCTCATGGCACTCCTGACGCGCTATCATGGCGGATTATCATGACCCATGATGACGTTACATCAACGCTTTCAGCTTCTCTCATGATACTCATGACGCTCATGACATGATACTCATGACGGGCTATCATGACCCTCATGACCCCTCTAAGAACCGCCATCATGAATCATGAGCAGAGTCATGAACTGTTAGCAGAAAGCTCTAACAGCCGCATCAACATTTGATCGTCATTACTGCAAGACTCAACATATTGAGCGAACACAAGCGGAGAGCGTTTTGCTCCCTGACTGCGATATCTGGTTGGGAATTGAATCGGCTTGGCGATGATTTTCCAGATGTGCCCTTCATAGGGGAAATATTCGCCTAGTTGTGGTGGAAGATTGAAACCTAAAAGGTACTGCCCGCTGATACCGGACAATGCAATCACCGGCGATCGCTCCTTCATTTGCTCTGGCACAATTAGGACGCACAAAGACCACAATCTAGGCTGCTTGATTTTGTACGGCTTCGAGTGTGAAACGACCTCGATTAATTCTTGGAAATCCATGATTGTTACCAGTTGAAATCATCGTCGATTGAAGGGGCGATCGCGGAATAATCATCGCCATCAGCCTGAATAAATCTGCCTTCTCCAAGCTTGGAAAGGAGCGCTCGGATCTTCTCAACATCAGTTTTTTTGATCGCTGAGATTGAGGACTTAAGCTGATGCGCTTTGAACGTCTTCTCAGGCTGCTTATTGAGGAATTCGACCACCTTGCAAGCAACCTCAATCGATTTCTCATTCCAACCGGGGAAGGCATTCTTCAAGCCGATCGCCGTTGTTCCTTGCTGCTCTGTCCCCGACTCTTCGACTTCATGCTCAGCAGACGGCAGGTTAAACATGCGATCAAGGTCTTGCGGCGTTGATGCTGGCTTCGGTACGGATGGCTGAGGGTTAAGGGGTTCTAAACCAGCATTTTCAGAATTGCAAGTTGCCGCAGAAACTAGAGCCGCGATGTCTGCAACTTTCCCATCAATGATGCAGGGGCGATCGTCCTTAGAGATATCCAGTCCAGCATCCGCCGCCTGTTTCTCAGCAAAACCTTTTAGATAGACGTAGCTGAGGTTATCCCGTAAGCTCCCCTCTCCCTCGATTCCGAGTGTCTTAACCTCTTGCCCTTGAGCCAACAGAATCAGCCTCACACGGCTTGTGCGACCCGCTCGAATGATGAACTTCAGATCCTTCACCACGTCCAAATTTAAGTCTTTGCAGCCCGCGACAAAGGTCGGGACTTCATCCAAAATCACGTTGATAGGTCCAAACGAATCATCGCCCGTGCGGTTCATCTCAGCTTCTCGATCTCTCACGATCTTGGACAGGCCCGCAATGTTTTCTGCGATCGCGGCGAAGTCGTAAGGAACGCCAATCACCTGCATCCCTGCAAAGTCTTTTGGCTTTTTCTTGGGAGTGATGACGATGGTTGCCCCATCCAGAAATCGTCCCAGTTTCTCAGCGAGAAATGATTTACCTGCTCCAGTTTTGCCGAGAAGCAGCAAGTGCGGGAAATCGTCATAGACGGTGTTTAAGTTGCTCCAATCGAATAACTTGGACTCTGACGAAGTGACGGGGATAGTGAAGGACGGAACCTCGATCGCGCCTAATCTCGTATTTTCGCTGGGTAAATATCTGGGAGCGTCAGCGGGGATGTTAGAAGGGCGGCCTTGAAGATCATCTCTCAGTTGTTGCCCTAATCCTGAACTACCGTCAACGCTACTCACAAGCCCTGTAATCTTCAGAACCGCGTAACCCCAAAGTGACGCGCCAATTATCGGACTTACGCCGATCGTTGCCATTCCTCCAACAATCAACGTCGCGACCTTGAGCAGCATCACGCCCCCATCATCAGGTTCAGATGCAGTGACGCTTAAGTTTCCGATCTGATGGACGACGACGGGTTCGGTGTTCTGACTTACAATTTTAGACATGCTTAGAAGCTCCCAGAAGTTTCAAAGTTAGGAGCCTACCCTTTGCGCCACATCGGGTAGGCTCCGTTAGTTAGCGGCGAATCGCGGCGAAGATGCGATGAACCGTGAGAACGAATTTGAATAGAATTTCAATCGCGAGGATTGAGCCGACCATCAAGCCAAATTGAATCCAGAGAATCTTGCCCACTTCAAGAAGGGGGAAGTCTTTAACGATTGCTGCCCATTCCCCTTGGTAAGGCATGTAGTGAAACAAGTTCACCACCAACTCTAGGAGGTATGCGATCGCGGCAAACTTCGGTAAATTGTCAAAGGCGGTGATCAGCCATTCCGACAGCTTCCTTTGAAACTCATTTTCTTTGGGGTTACTCGAATCCGGTTCTCGTTGGCTCTTGATCCAGTCGATGATTCCAGCGTAGACCGGCGGAATCGCCAACAGCATCGGGGTCACTTGGATCAGGTTCACGATGAACCAGAGCGCAACACCCAAGGCATTTAGCAGAAACCACTTCAGGAACGAGAAGACTAAGCCGAGGATCGGAATCAGAGTCAGAGCTTTGTAGAAAGATGACAGCGCAATCTCATTCCCGATCGCATTGCCAACCGCAATCCAAGGTGTAGCACTGTAGAAAGCGAGAACACCCACGATCGCGTAAACGCTGAACTCAAGAACTTTTAGAAGCAGGCGACGCCGTTTCTGGTTCTTCTCCCTGTGCTCATCCTCAACCACATAGTCAGCGTCGAAGTCGTAGTGGGTTTGATTGTTGCTCATGTTATTGACCTATCAACTGTTTGAACTCTGAAAGCTTGCTAGGAGCGACTCGGTAGATCTGACCGATGAAACCGTCTTGACCAACTACGGCTGTGTCCCCGTGGATGTTGCAAACCACGACGCCAGAGGGCATGGGGCGAACGCCGTTGATTGGGTTTCCTTTTCCGTCAAAGCGCTTAGTCTTGGGGTCATTGGGGAAGGATTCAGGATCAAAAACGCGAACCTTCTCATCAAATCGAATCGGCTTGTTGTTCCGAGTGCTGCGAATCGTCACACAGCCTAGACTCGCTCGCTTCATCGCCAAATCGGTTTCTGTCTCTAGCTTCTGACCAAAGGTTTCCTCTTGGCTGACAGCTTGTTGCTTGGCGATCGCCGTCGAGTGCTTCTCGTTCTGCTGAGCCTGAAACCGGAGAATTCCCGCTCTGTCGATTACACATCCAGCTAGGATTGCAACGACTAACACACCCCTATAGAGTGTCTTCTGTGAAATCGTGTGGCTCATGCCGTCACCGTCCCAAAAGAACTGTGATTTGCCGCCGAATTTCGGGAAGTGTTCTCGCTGTGTAGACCGGCGTTTGTGCGTAGTGATTAACGAGTTGATACTTTCCGGTACTCCCTGCCAGCGTGAGGGGGGAGTTAGTTAACAAGTTTTCGATCGCTTTGCGGTTGAGTGTTGTCATAATGAGGAGTCCTCGAATGATTTAGCGGTTGTTTGTGGGATGAAGCCAGTCCTAACCGTCGTAAGTGGGGGCTGGCTTTCGCATAACTAAGGGTGCGATTTGTCGTCGCTCATCACTCCCCGAATCAGTCGCTGCTGACGATCGAGCTTTTCAATTTCGTCTTGTGGCAGTGACTTCAACCGTTCCGTCAGAACGGCAGCAACGGCTTGCAAAGTTTCAGCAGCATCGATTCGATCGCTTGGCGTAACTGAATTCCGACGATCAACAAAGCCATCAAAATGCCGTAGCTCAACTTTTGCTCCGGTTGCGACAGACATTGAAATACTTGAACAAAGCAACGCCAGATCAACGATCGGAAGTGTTTTCCAGTTGTGCTTGTAGAAGTTAGTGATCTGGATGTACATTTCAGGCATCTAAAAATTCTCCAAAGGGCGATCAGCTATTCTGACCAATCAACAACCCCACTGAAATCGTCTTCAGTGGTTTTTGCTTGAGGTGGCGCTGATGCGAGTATTTGAGGCACATGGCAAGGGACAATCCAGCAATTAAGAATGTGTTCCAGGGCAGCACGCGGATCGTCTGTACCAAGTTGCAGGGCTATTGAGTTGATTAAGTTCTGATGATGCTTTTGAGTGATTGAAAGTCTCACTTCAACTCCTCCTAAGCACTTCTCAGTGCAACTTGGAACAAGCCTTTAGCATTTAACCAACGGGCGTTTTGAGGAACGGCGATTCCTTTCTTAGCAAGAATCTGAGCTATTCCCGGTAAGCAGCTCCCACCTCCCACAGCAACGATCGCGGTAGCAGCAGGGACGCGAGTTTCAGTTGCTTTCACAAAGGGCTTAAATCCTTGCTCAAACCATTGAGGCAACGCTTTTAGGTATGCCTCTCTAAAATTCCATTCAGTCCGACGAGTACCGTAGGAGAAATCGCCTTTCTCAATGCCAGTGCGAATGAGATGTCGATCACCTGGTTGCTTGAGATAGTTTCTCACCGAGTCAGAAATTGCGATCGCGTCAATCAGGCTTTCAACACCCGCAGTAGGGGCATAGTCGCGAAATGACATTTGCAAGCCGTTGAATGCGCTAACGATCGCGGTTCCGTTGCCAAGGTCGTAGACCAGTGCATTCGTGAAATCAAACTCACTTCGCAGCGTAATAGCAACCCCCGCACCTTCTTCAAGCACTTTTGCGACTTTGATCGTGACGGTCGATCGCTTCCCTGCAATCATGGCGGTGTGGGTGCCTTCAAGCGCTGCCTTAATTGCAGATCCAAACACTTTGCCATCATGCACTGAAGCGCAAACTGACAAGTCCCAAGTAGGGCGGTAAGCATAGGTAGAGAGGGCACTAAGCAAGAGTTGTAGGCATAGCTGAGGCTTACCATCTTTGCTGTCGGTGACGCGTTGAATGGCGGTAGGTGATTGGTAGTAAGCATTGATGCCCCCGATCCACTGCTTCCCGATTAAGTCAGCGCGATCGCCGTCGAGATATTCCACATAGCCTGAATTAACATGTGAGGCGCGTTCCGAGAGCGGTAGAACATAACTTTCGAGCAGCGTTTCACCTAGAGATGAGTAGAGTTTTACGGCTCCGTTGCCTACGTCTAGACCTAATGCCACAAACTGGCTAGAGGTGTCAGGGGCAGTCAGGCTGAGACTTGCTTTTTCAGCTTCATTTGACCGAACTAGAGTATTCATTTGGCTGAAATCCTTGCTGGATGAAGAGTTGATGCAGATTTAGCTGAAACGGCAGCTTTTGCCGTGATCTGTCAGGTTTAGTCTTGCTGTGTCCTTGCCTGACACAAATCAATATAACTACGCTTTCATTCAAACGCAATACTTTTGAAGACAGAATTACTTATCATTCAAAAGTATTGCGTTTGACTTTAAAGCTTTATTTAGCAAGGGTTCTACCTCAGAAATAGAGTAGAACCTTCATAAGTTAAGCTAATAATCAAAAGTATTGCATTTGAATCAGCGTCTCAGATAGGATGTTCGTTGTCTTGTTAAATATGGAGGTAGCTACCGTGATGCTGTTTGAGATGCCCAGAAAACCTGTTAGTTATCGATTCGACGAGCGCGTAATTGAGGCGATTAAACAACTTGCCGATCGCACTGGAATGACACCTAATGAGTATCTGGAATCTCATCTGTTTCAACACGCGAAGATTCAAGGCGTTATTTCACCGGATGCGGAACCGCTAGGGGAAACTCGCGGTGGGAAACGTCCTGGAGCAGGGAAAAAGAAAATTGAAGATTAAATAGCGATCGCGCATCGAAAGTGGCTTGAAGCCCGTTTGAAATCCCAGCGATCGCGGTACCGATAAACGGATCAAGTGAACCGCAGTAACAGCCCGTTCAGATTCCCAAAACATCAGTGTTGTTCATTTTGTCGGTTTAATGCTCAACACTAGATATAGAAATCACCTTTAACGATCGCGTACGAATTGCTTAACTGGTACACGTGTATATTTTCTAATAGTGCAATATTTGATTTTTTGTCAGTTTTTGACAAAAAATTAAACGCTGCAATCTTTGCGCCATCTGACACGTGTTGATTTTGAGCTATTAGTTAATGTAATCGTCAAATTTTGCAAAAGGCGATCGCGAGCTTCTAGAAAATCTTTTCAAATTAGGGGTAGACGATTTTTAAAAAGCCGTTACCATAATACCCATCGCTATATATAGGTTGACGTCATGAGCAACGAAATTAGCTTGCCGCCTGGAATCCAAATCAACTTGTACGGGACGCGGCGCGATCGAGAACTCTTGCACCGCGCCGCGCGTGCTCGTGGTATCAGTGCAAGCGCTCTGGTTATGCAGTGGGTGCGATCGCTGGAAGTTGAGGACCGGCGATCAGTCGAAACCAGTTGAAAATTTCAGCGTAGATTAGATTCGCTTTGGCAGATTAAAGTAGCTGCATTGTAGGAGGGGACGACAGATGAAGCGACCACGCGCAAAAAAGGGCGAGGAAATGAAGCCGCATCAAGTCAACGCACATTTGACAGATCGCGACTACAGCCGCTTGCGATCGCTGATGGCTCAAATGAATGTGCATCGAGCGGCACTCACTAACCAAGCGATCGTTGAATTCCTCGATCGGCACGCACCCACAATTGAAAAACCTCCCGAAGCAGTTTAGCTACGAGAGGTTTCGATTTTTTCCATTTTCAGCGTTTCTGTCGGCAAACTCGACGCTGAAACTCAATTCCACCTATATGCCCAGGAAGGGCGGAGGCTTATTTGATGACAAGGACAAATTTAGATCAAAAATCAAAAACTGTCAATCAAGGTCAGTTTGAGCGAACCAAAACTGTTCAGACACAAAAAAATTGTAGCACAAGCTCCAACCCTAGGCAGCTAGGTCTTTTCACAGAATTTACACCGGATCTTGTGATCGATCGTGTTGAGCGCCCAGAATTTGAGGGTGAGCGTTTCTATCTTTGCTTCGGGGGCTGGACTCTAAAGTTTGAGCTAACGCGAAACGAGGCTTATCGAGCGATCGAGTTACTTGGCAGCGATCGTGATGCTGCGTCAATTTGGAACGCGATCGAGCAAGCGATCGATGGGGGTGAAGCATGAGCTATTCCCCTCAGTTCCAAACAGCACCTAGCACAATTTACAGCACAAACCCAGGAATTCAGGCAACGATTGAGGCTCTACTAACGCTGGGGTGTCCTCCGATTCCGGTTGCACCGAAGCAAGACCCGCGTAAGGAGGACTGCCATCATCAGCATTTTGCAATCGAGCGGTTTAAGGGTGCTAATCCACGCCAGCCGGAAATACAGGGTAATTTTTGCAGAATCTCACAAACGTCTGTAGGTGGTGATAAGGCCTTCGTCAAAGGCGACTACTGCCGTCTTGACGAGAATTTGCAGCCGATCGGGCGTATCACCGGGAAAAACCCCAGTTACCTAGGTCTCGACGGGAAGCCTCGGACGCTGAATCACAAGTCTTACCAAGATCGGCAACCTACCGAACGAGAGTTGAGAGAATGGTTTGCCAATCCCAATACAGGCGTAGGGACGCTTGGTGGGCATTCTGGAGTAGATTGGCTGGACTTTGACGCAAAGAACTATTCGAGTCAGGGAGAGTGCGATCGCGCCGTTCAGACACTCATCGACGCTCACGGGTTGACCACAAGTTGGATTGAGAAGACTGGATCAGGTGGCTATCGGATTGCGGTTTGTCCTCAAGAGAAGCCGACTTTTACAAACTTTGCGACCGAGCCAAATGGTCGGCATGTTGGTGAGGCTTTGTTTGAGGGGCGATTTACCGTCCTCGCTCCAACGATTCACCCGAACGGGAACACCTATGAGCGAATCGGTTGGGGTGAGCCTGTCGAAGTTACAAAGTTGGAAGACATTGGGATTTATCCAACGCAGGACGAGAAAGCCAATCACGAGCGCAAACAGAAACGATCGCAGAATCCAACCGGCTCCAAGCCGACCGACCCAGCTAGTAACCCCTGGGACATTCGGAACTTCTCAGAGTACCTCATCGGTTATCGGGTAGAAGGCGATTGGATTAACTGCAAATGTCCCGCCCATGATGGAGTGAGCGATAACTCGCTGCACATTCGCGTTGACACTGGAGCGTTCCACTGCTGGCAAGGGTGCGATACGAAGCGGATTTATCGGGAGGCTAAAGCGATCGCCGCCGCCAGTGGCTACACCTTTCCGACTGGAGTAGGTTTTGGAGCATCAGAGCGCGATTCGCAGAACCAAGCTTCAAGGGAGCGCTTGATTAGCAGCCGTAAAGCTCGGTTCATGCAATATTGGGATGGGCTGAAACGAGACTTCCAGCTATCAAGTGTGATTCCTGGTGTTGATCGCCAAATTGAGTACGAGGGCAACTGTCCAGAGCTTGAACTCTACACAGATACAATTTGCGTTTCGGGTTGGCTAGGGGCTGGCAAAACCGAGATGGTGCTGCGATCGCTTGCACCCTTCAAAGATGAGCGATCGATCGTTGCCTCGACACCTTTGAACGGATTAGGACGACAGTTCGAGAAGCGGGCTGAACGGATGGGCTTTGACGCACGCCAGTATCAAGGCGATGTCGGAATTCATCGGATGATGCTTCATGCAGACCAAAAGACTTTGGTGATCATGTGCCCCGACAGTTTTAAGCCTTATGCAACTGGTGAACTTAGCTGGAGCATGAAAACGCTCGTAATCGACGAGTTCGCAGGGATTCGGAAGGGGTTATCTTCTAAATCCGAGAAGGACGAGTTTTTCAGAGCGATCGCAGAGTGCGGACAGCTTATTGTGGCTGATGCGTTTCTGAGTGATGCAGACATCGCCCTGATTCGTAAGCACAGAAGCGGCTCAATCGCTCTCTACCGACAGAAGGCGGAGAAGTCACCCGTCAAAATCCATTGGATTGAAACGCGCAACCGAGAAGGGCAAATTGCATTTCGGCATGATGCGGTCTACTTTGAATTACTGCGAAATTGGATCGGCTCTGAAGTTGGCAGAATCGCGATCGCGGCTGACTCAATCACAACAGCAAAAGCGATTAAAACCTTCGCAGAGCAATTGACTTATCCCGATGGGCGATCGCCTAGAGTTTGGATTGCTTGTTCAGAAACGCCGGAAGAGAACGCTTCTTTCATGCCTGATCCAGACGGAATCATCCAGAGCAAGAGTCAGCCAATAGACGTGGTGGTTTACACGCCCACTGCAAAAAGCGGTCTAGACATTCAAGCGCCGTTCGATCGCGGGTTGCTGATCAGTTGTGGCGTTTTGTCCCCAACGGATATGCTGCAAATGCTCGGTCGCTGCCGTAAGTGCTCTGAGTGGTTTGTTTCGGCTCCGCGATTTGCAGACGCAGGTCAAGACGCACCACTGCTAGATCGGGCGAAAATCAAGCGATGGATTGGGCGAATTACCGAAAGCTTTGAGGAACTGGGATTTAACGCACCCAAATCGCTGCAAGGCTGGGGACTGTGGGAATCGCTCACGAAAGAGATTGAGCGGCAATTCAACAGTGAGTATATTCAAGCCTTGCTGAACGAATATTTTGAGTCGGTCGAAACAGTCGAGATTGATTCCGGCAGCGTGATGGAGTGGCGCAGTGCGATCGCAGCCGTCAAAAATCAGGATGCTGAAAACACTCTGAACGGAAATCTAGAAAACGGGCGACGGCTCAAAGCTCAGAAGAAACAACCCTCTAAGAACTCTAAGGTTTGGGATCTGAAGCTGGCTGAATATCACGAGAAGTTTCCGAAGCTGGCTGAGAAGAATGTGTCTGATTTCCGTGAGTTAGACGAAAAATGGCGTTCGCTGCGTGAGCAGATGGGCTACTGTCCTAGTGTTGATTTGGAGGAGTCCAGACAAGACTCTCTAACGCTCTGCAAAATTATGAATTCTCGAAGGGCAGAGAAATTAAAAAATTGGGTGCAAGCGATCGAAAATAATCCTCAAGACGAAATTGACTTGAGCGACTTGATGCGATCGCAGAAGATCAATTACAACTCGCCAGCGTTCAAGGCACGGCAGAATATCGAATTGTTTCGATCTCTTGGGCTCACTCAGCTTGTAAAACTTCAATCTAAGAGTCGCGAACATCTTGTAGCGGACGAGACGGCATTCCGAGCAAAATCACCCATCATTGGTGAACTTTACGAGGAGTTTCAGCGCGATCGCAAACTCAGAGCACTATTCCCTCTGATTGAATGTTTGGAGGATTTCTGGAGCGCGATTAAGAAGTGCCTTAAGTCTTTCGGATATCAGAACTTTGGAGCAACTGCGCGTGTTAAATCCGAAAAAGCTCACAAGTGTGGGCACGATTCCAAGGGGAACCAACGTGAAGCAAAATCCGAAGCAGCCTACTTTGTTGGCTGGCTGCTAATGGAATGCAGTGGTAACGCTTATTTTCAAGAAAACTTTGAATTGATTGTCGAAGCCATCCGCGATCGCGTCGTTGCAGAACGAGAGGAGCGGCGGAAATGGCGCGATCGGGCGGACAATTCACCACCGGAGTATGAGGCGGCGGCTTAACTGAATTGAATCAACCCCTTACACAACGCCACTCACACACAGTTGCTAGTTTTACTATGCCGACAGAACACAGATTTTCTGAATTAATTGAAGTGATCAGCCAAGAACAGCTTCTGAGTTACCTGGATTGGAAGCTTACTAAGATGTGGGAGCAAATTCGTCTGAAGAATGACCCGTTTGCTTGGATCAATGGTGTTCATTATTTTCAGCCCGTTGAAGGCGGAAAGATAACGTTTAACAAACGCATGGTCGAAGTGTGGTTAGTCGCTAAATGCCAGCGGGATTCGCAGAGGCACCTAAACGCGATCGCGCTATTCCAAGCTTCCGTTCCCGGCGCTGCTACCACTCGTTCCCGAAAAAACATCGCCTAGAAGCTCTGGAAGCCTCTTGTTGTTTGGGATGTAGTCTGCGTAGTGTTCGTAAATCATCTTCAGGCTAGTGCGAGTGTACTTCGCAACTGTTAACGGGTCTTCACCCTGGGAGAGCCAATAGCTGATCAGCGTGTGGCGTGTGCTGTTTGGCTTCCGATAGGGGATGTTCAAATCGTCTAGAACCGTCTTCCATGCTCGGTTTCGGAAGTTCGCATCATCCATGTGCTTTCCATGGCGGCGCGACGGAAATATCAGCAACTTGGGATCAGCATTCATCGGACGGCGCTTAGTCAGCAATTGCTGAAGGCTTTTGCTAAGCGGGACAAAGCCCGCTTTCCCTGCTTTCAACTCTTTGTCATGCCCTCGGTAGAAGGCTTTACCGAACCAAATCTGTGAGCAATCGTCGGTTACGTCTTCCCAGGTCAACGCGATCGCTTCTTCAATGCGGCAGCCGGTAGACAGCATGAACTCAACATAATCCGCGTAATAGCTGTATTCAGGATGAGTCCGAAAACCTTGAATGATGGCGCGAATCTCCCCAATCGTAAAGGGTTGTGGCTTCTTGACTTTCCCACGTGGAACTCGCTTCACTACTTCCACCCAAGGGTTATCAGTAACCATGTGCCGTGTGATTGCCCATGCCCATGCAGATTTAACGTCAGTCAATTGCTGCTTTAAGGTGATGGGAGCAAGCTTTTCAGCTAGGTAGCCCTTGAACGCCTCACAGTCCGCAGGCGTTAGATTTCCAGCGTAGCGTTCTCGAAAGTGGGCTTTTAGATTGCTCAAAAGCCCAGAGTGCTTACTGAGCGTCTGCTGGGCGACCTGCCCGCGCCTGCTTTCGATGTATTTCTCAAATAGCTCATAGACCTTGATGGGCGTTTTGCCGTGGCGCTCCCCACGATATTTAAGCAAGCTGGCGTCAAACATGCCGTACTCAATATCGCGCCCAATTTCGGCGGCTTTCATCTGCGCGATCGCTCGGTTAGTTGGGGTATCAGGCAGCCCTAAAGCAAGACAATACCGCTTGCCCTCAAATCGCCATCTCAGGCGCAAATTCCCTTTTAAGTTTTCAATATTGACGTTAGCCATAGGGTGGGTATGCCCTCCGAACTCACCGGAATTGACTGTACCCAATCCTATACCCAACGAGCGCTGGAAGCCGCATTAAACCGTATTAGAACGAACGATCATACCCAGGCTCATACCCAGGATTTTAAGATCTCTTGAAACGACAAAAGCCAGTCAATGACTGGCTTTCCGTCTATCGGAGCGACAGGATTTGAACCTGCGACCCCTACTACCCCAAAGCAGAAGCAGTAAGGCTGCAAGCTAGATTTAACAATGGTTTTGAAACTTTGTAAAACGTAAGCTCCCTACTTCACCCCAGTAGTAAGCGTGCTCGCCAACGCTGGCTAGAAAATGTAGCGCACTTTGCGTCCGTGCCCTGCGTCGATGCGTTGTTGGCAATAAACTCTGATTGCCTCTAAATCGACGCCTGTAAGCGTGATTGCCTCCGCTTGCTGTAGATGTTGCTTTGTGGCACTTGCAACGACGCTCTGAACCTGAGAGCGCCCCATTTGAACGCCACTAATTTCCGGGCGATCGCCAAATAACTTTGAGATGGGATGCTGACCCAACCGCTTCAGATAATCGAGATCTACTTTCAAGACTTCATCGACGATCGCAAACATCCCTGCGAGGTGAAGCATTTCAGCAGAGTCTAGGTCAGCTACAGCCGCAATCAGAGTCATAGGGCAACCTTCAGAAACTATGACAAATTTTCCCCAGTCTACGCCTTTAGACAGATGAACTACCGAAAGTCTTAATTGTGTGAAGCGCTCTTTTTGTTACCCTCACACTCTTTCACCATCCCTTCATCTAACCAACACAATTCAGCAGCGTGAATGCTAGGGCAGTCTGTAGCGCTGCCATGACTCACAACACCAGTCGAATTATTTCTGAGCTAGAAGAATTAGACATTGCCATCCGCACCCTGATCCATGCTTACCGTCATATGAACGAATGCACGGAAGAGCAGTTAGAGAAAACACTCGCTCGCATCAACACGATCACCATTCTGTACGGCAACATCTTCACCCAGTTAGCCGAGGTAGAGCAGCAATCTCTTCGGGACCTAAAACTACGGAAGCTGCTGATTCCAGCCGAGTTTGAAGGGGCGTGGTACGTAACTCGTAGTCATCCGCAAACTGAGGACAGAGGAACTGATCTACAGTTCGTCCCCAATCGTTGAGCACGTCCACTCGAACTTTAATGACCCAGAAGCGGGAATAACGAGGAACGGTGCAGGGATAGATTTCAACGACGGTGAGCAGGTACAAGTCTTGCCTTCGGGCCCACAGCCAAGCTCGATCTTTTGGGACCACAATCGCCCCAATTTGAAAGTTTTCTCGACGCATAATCTCAGGTATAAGTGACGACCAGCCCCATTTTTGCCGAGGTTTAATAGTTTTTTAAGTATTCTGCATCTCTTTACGTATTGCTCATGATTCAAACCGTAAAAACCTAAGTATTAACCCTTTATAGTTTGTAGTTTTTTATAGCCAAACTATACCTACAGATAGAGAAGATTGAGCTTAGGAAAGATTGAGCGTTTAACATGACTAAACAATCGCTAGAAGCGTTGTTTTGGGAGTATTTTGAAGCACGACAAACCGGGACAAAAACCGAGTCCGCAATTCGACTGAGAAATCAGCTTGTGGAACAAAATATTGGGCTGGCTCGTGAAATTGCTCACCGCGCCGCTTCCGAATGCCCAGAGCCGTATGAAGACTTAGAGCAAATTGCTGCGATCGGCCTAATTCGCGCCGTCGAAAAGTTTGACCCCAGCACGGGCAACGCCTTCAGCTCGTTCGCGGTGCCCTACATCAGAGGCGAGATTCAGCACCACAATCGCGATCATGGCTATAGCGTGATCAAGAAGCCACGTCGAGGCATTGAGCTAGTGTCGCGGGTGAGACGTGTGCAGCGTAAGTTAAAAGCGCAAGGCGCTGATATCGACGAATCGCAAATTGTGCGCGGACTCAACATTACTGAGTCAAAATGGCGCGTGGCCTGGGATGCCTACAATTTGCCACCCGTGAGCAATCTCGATGAATCGCTCAATGGTGAAGATGACATCGGCGGCATTGTCAAAATTGACTATTCCTGGTTTAAGTCTTCAGTTGCTCGCATTCGCGAGCCGATTCAAAGTGTGCTGATTGAGAAGCATATCTCTGACATGACTGAGGCGGCGATCGCCAAGAAGCGCAAAGTCACGGTGGAGCAAATTAATCTCTGGCTAGAGCAGGGAATGCAGCAGTTAAAGAAAGCAACAGGTAAAGAGGGTTGAGCAATGACAGTCGAAGTAATGCCACAAAGTTTTAATTATGAGGTGCTCGATCTAGAGACTCGTGTTGTCGTGCAGCAGCGAACGAGCGAAATTCGCTCTCTCATGAAACGGACTGCCCAAGATGCCATTGAAATTGGGCAGAAGTTGCGTGAGGTAAAAGCTCGCTTAGAGCATGGCTGCTTTGGTGATTGGCTGAAGGGCGAATTTCAATGGGGCTGGCGAACCGCTAACAATTACATTGCAGTGGCTGACAAATTCGCAAATTTTGCGAATTTAGACACAATCGCCACTTCTGCACTTTACCTATTAGCCTCGCCATCAATGCCAGATGAGGTGAAAGCAGAATTTTTAGAGCGGGCAGGCGCTGGCCAGCCAGTCACTCATCAGCAGGTTAAAACGGCGCTCTATTCGTCCAAGAATCAAAGTGCTGCCAAGAAACTGGAGCCAGGTGAACAACACATCGTGACTGAGAAAGAAAATCCCTACTATGGGCAATCGGTCACAGTCGATCGCGCAGATGGTGAATTTGTCTATTGCTCGACTCCAGACGGCACAACTCAGCCGCTGCTTCCCGGTTGGCTGGGAGAGCAGCCGCCAGAGAAGCCCAAGTCGGAACCAAAAATCGACCAGAAGACCCAACTGCTAGATAGTTTAGAATTCACGGTCGGAGTGAAAGATCTGCGGATTGAAATTTTAGAAGCGTGGATTCGCCGTGCCGTCGATGAGGGTGAATTGCCAGAAGATTTATATCTGGAAGGTTTAGAGCTGCTGACTTAGGAGTATAAATAGAGCTGATTAGCATCTGTGTCACCAGATGCTTTTTTATTTACCAGTTTTGAGCGGTGGCAACGGGCACGACAAAGACCTGAGATGCACCACTTCTTGTTCGAGTCTAGCGATCTTCCGATCGTGGATCTCGAAGCTGGTGTTGACTGCCTCACTGAAATTGTTGATCGCTGCCTCCAGTTTTACTAAAGCTTGGTGGTGGTCCTTCTGCGCCACCACCAATTGATCGAGCAGTTTCTCTTGCCCACCCTGCAATGACTCGACAAGTTTAGTCACGAGTTCAGATTCTTGTTTCTCCTTCTGAGAGAAGGCTTCAAAGCCCTTTTGTAGAACCAGCATGAGTGCAGCGCCAGCAATGCCCCATCCTGCTTGGCCAGGAATATCAGGCGTGGTGTGGGGTGCTTGTGATGTGGCCTGAATGAGGATGATGGCTTGCATGGCGATGAGTTGGGCGATTTGCTTTAGGTTTCCTTCTGGGAATTCTTCAGAAAATCTTCAGGATTTATTTTCATGGAATTAAAAGACTATCCTCAAGCCATCGCACACCAGCAGAGCGAGCTGCTGATATCAGAGCAAGCTGCACGGCACTGGCAATCGCAAGTCGACCACGCTATCGCAGGCATTGACCATGCGATTGCCTTCGATAAATCACTAACGAATGAAGCACAGCGCAAAGCTGCCCGTGCTCAACTGATGGCACAACCGGATCTGCAAACGGCGCTCACGACGCTGCAAACATCCCAAGATCAGAAAACGGAACGGGCGATCGCGCTCGAACTATTGAGAAATCAATTCTCCGTGGCGAAGTTGGCCGAGCGCAGGCACATCGCCCAATTAGAGGCGAGCATTGCTTAGTCCGCAGATGCGGTCGGGGCAGTCGAGGCAAGATGTCTTGGAGGGGTGAATCTGGCAGCGCGATTTGCTTAAAAAGATGCAGCTCTGCTTCTGCATCACGGTTTTCAATGAAGCTTTGGCTGATTGATCGAAAAAATGCTCTTCATCAAAGGCACGGCGAAATTTACCACTAGCTTGGTCTGAGCCGACCAATAAGACAATGCAAGTGAGTATCAAACCGCTTTCCTGACGATTGCTGAGCAGGGCATTATCAAAGCCAAATTTCAGCAACAGGTGAACGATCATCAGCCCGACTGCGCTGACGGTCAGGAGGTAGAGCACCAAGCAAGTGTTAAACCAAACATCGGATGGCGATTTCTGCATCGGCTTACTCAAATTCGATTCACCATAGTACCCGTGAAGCAGGAATCCTACCCGCAATAAGTTGGGCGAATTGCTGTGGAATTACCTCTCAATCAGATTTTGCTAGGCGATGCACTGGGTGTGCTAAGAACCTTACCGGATAACTCGATCGATGCCTGTGTTAGTAGTCCTCCTTATTGGAACTTGAGAAACTACGGCGTTGTGGGTCAGCTTGGTAACGAACCAACAATGGGCGAGTATATTCAGTCAATTGTTGCTGTGTTTGCAGAAGTGAGGCGAATTCTTAAACCTCAAGGTACTTGCTGGGTGAATCTAGGGGATACTTACGCTTCTGCATCGGCAACGACTCGGCGCAATGTCGTGGGGAATGGACCGATTAAAAAGGGCACACATCGCCCTAACCGCTTAACCGATGGGCTGAAGGAAAAAGATCTCTGCATGATTCCCCATCGCACAGCGATCGCGCTGCAAGATGGGGGCTGGTATGTACGGCAAGACCTAATCTGGCATAAAAGCAACGCCATGCCAGATCCAACCCGCGATCGTTGCTCTAGATCTCATGAATACATTTTTCTACTGGCCAAATCTAAAAAATATTTCTTCGACCAAGAAGCTATTAAAGAGAAGTGTTTATCTGGTATCCGAACCTGCTCGAATAAAAAATACGACGGGCAGAAAGGGATGAGCGGCAAAGATTTGGGGCGATATGTTCGCCGCGAAACTCGGATTAAAAGATCGGTTTGGACGATTGCCACGAAGCCATGTAAAGAAGCTCACTTCGCCACATTCCCGATCGATCTTCCAACACTCTGCATTAAGGCTGGCTCGCCCGAAGGTGGCATAATTCTCGATCCATTTATGGGCGCAGGCACAACTGCTCTGGCTGCCCTGCAATTAAATCGCAACTTCATCGGCATTGAACTCAATCCCGAATATCGTCAAATCGCACTCGATAGGCTGCGCCTAGCTCCAAAGGATCGCATCGGCAAGGTAGAAGCATTATGTTGTTAAGCCTAATTGTGGTGGCGACTTATTATCTGCTCATCGGTTTCTCAATCGCAGAAGCGATCAATTCTCAGCCAGCCGATTGGCGAGAGCACCCCAGCGAATTAATTATCTATGGGCTGATTGTCCTGCTCTGGTTTCCGGTTGCATTGGTCCGCTTATACCGACATTTTTTCATCGCTTAAAAATAGTTGGTTCAATATTCAATTTGGATGGCATCATGTAGCGGTTCCCCTATGAATGACAGTCATGAGCGCATCAGCAGAAGCCGTTAAACTCGTTTTAGGTTTCATCACCGTCTTTAATAGCCAACAGGATACGATCGGAAAGCTCACCGCCGAAAACGCTCAATTGAAGCAAGACCTGCTGAAATTGCAGGCAACACTAGCAGAAGCGATGCAGAATGATGCTGCTGATGCAACCGCGATCGCAGATATCAAAGAGCAACTTCGGTCGAAGCAAATCGAGTTTGACTTGTTCCAAGCTGGCATTAATGAAAAACTTGCCAGTGAAGCTGCTAACGAAGAAGAATTTGCCGCCGCAATGGAAGAACTCAGGAATCAGATTGAAGTGTTGAGCAAGCCAGTGGAATTGCAGCCAGAATCGCAGCCTGAGCTACAGCCTGCCTAAAGTTTTAGATTTGACCAGCCAGCTAACGCCATAGTGTCAGCCGCGATTTCTCCGTCGCGGTTTTTTACAACTACACTGCACGCGGTTGATCTGGTTTGAAAGTGTTATGGATTTGCTGATTTGGTTTGAGCGAGGATTGGCACGCCCCAGCTAGCTGGGGCTTTATTTATGGCAATTTTGAGATTAAGCCAGAACTGTTAACTATGCAATTTATTGTTAATTGTGCAATTTCAGAATTGTAGTTGTTCACATTTTGGTCAGTTAGTTTAAATGTTGTAAATGCACACTCGTAATACAGTTTTACCAAAATCCTTACTCAGCAAGGCTTTTCGGTTTTGTATAATATGTAGTCTTACTAAAGTACCAAAATTATTTTAAGTTAGTCACAATTTGGTCAGTTAGTTTAATGTTCAGTAAATGTTGTAAATGTTGTAAATGCACATTCGTAATACAGTTTTACCGAAACCCTTGCTGTGAAAGGATTTTCGGCTTTGCATAACAAAATAATTTTACTAAAGTACCAAAATTATCTTAAGTTAGTCACAATTTGGTCAGTTAGTTTAAATGTTCAAAACTCCAAATAATCATTGGCACATTGATCAGGGAACGACTCAAGATAAAAATTTGTGGTGGCAATGCTTGCATGTCGAAGTGTGTCTCGAACCACATGCAATGGCGCTCCCGCTTCGATCGCATGGCGGGCATGAGCATGGCGCAGCCAGTGCAAGCTAATTTTTGGGTTTAGTCCTGCATTCTTCACCGCTCGCTTGATAATGTTGTGCCCTTCCCGGCGAGTGAATGGGAAAGGTTTAGATCCTGCACCCCCTAAAACTTGCAATTGTCGCCACACCGACTGGGGAACCATGACCGACGCCACTTTCCCACCCTTGCCGCAAATACTCACCTGCACTTTTCCATCTGACCTAACTGTGAAATCTTCCCAATTGAGAGCACAGGTTTCACTGGCACGGGTGGCGATCGCATAGGTCAGCAGCAAGAATAATCGATCGCGCTCTGAACTGGCAGAAGCAATTAGTTTTGCAACATCCTCCTTCGACAGAATTCGCCCTGCCAAGTTGGTGCTGGTCTTAGGTGGCTTGATTGCAGCCGCAATATTCATCCCAATATGCTGCTGCTCAGTGGCAAAGGCAAACAGCGACTTCACCACATTAAGTTTGCGAGTGCGACTCGAATCTTTCAGATTGCGACCCTGCAAATGAGTCGAGAAGCCTTGCAACGTTTCTAGAGTAATGTCAGCTAAAGGACAGTTCGCAAAATTAAGGAACTGCCCTATATCGAGTTTGTAACTCTCGATCGTTCGCTCTGCTCTGCCGTGGAGCCATAGGGCAATGATGTCGGCGTCGGTGCGTGGCATTGGCAATCCTAGAATGGTTGCCTCAAGCATTCCTATAGCAGAACAACCTAAGTGCAGTTAGGGGAACGACAATGCCAGCAATAGCACCTTCAGCCCGCTCTCTAAGCGGCTTCTACCCCTCTAAAACGAACCGCAAATAGAAAGACCGCAAACCGCAAATAAAACGCCAGATCGCTCTTCCTGT
>NZ_JCACCM010000103.1:0-24321 GCF_059501405.1 Myxacorys sp. | reverse complement strand
ATGAAGCCTCTTGTTGTCTGGCTTCGACTACTGCCTATTTCCGATTAAGTCTATTGACTAAATTAATTCTTCTCTTTTATCCAAGCTGGGTGAGCCATGAGAGAGGCCATCACCCGCACTCCTCTGAGTTGATTGGATAGAGGTAAATGCCCTTTTGGAGCGTCCAGAGTCCAATTAAATTCTCCGGGGTAACGAGTCCAACTGTTCCCCGATTTCCAGCCAATTTTAGCCCAAAGTTTTTCCCAATTTTTATTCAGGCTCAACCAGATTTCTCGCTGAGTTGAGAACCCAAATTTACCATCAGAATGGGCGAGCCACAAAGCGTCGATCGTTTGTAAATCGGCTACTGGAAACTGCTCAACTTCGGTGAAATATAGCCATTTACGCTGCATGGCTGCCTCGCCTGCCAATTCACACATTTTTTGAATCGTCACTCGATCGGCTTCCTCGAACGCTTGTTTCACAAGACAGTGCTGAAGAGGAGCGTAGTCGATACCGCGATCGCTCCTTAGTACCACAGTTCCCGTCGGAAACTGCTGCTGAAGAAAGGTGAGAACCGTTGGAGATTGGGTATTGTAAAGCTCTTGATAAATTTTGGCGTCCACTCGTCCTAAAGCTCCGGCGGCGTGACGCTCCTGCAAGAAATCCATCAGCACAACAAAGCCCGCCTCACCTTGCGCTACAAGGTCGCTCACAAGCTGTAGCTGAGTTTTTTCTGGTTCTGAGCGCAACTTAACTTGCAGGGCAGTGAGGCTATCGGGAACATTGAAAGACGTTGATGTTTCTAAATTTGTCATGAAACTATTCATGCTAAAGGGCATCAAGAATGATTTAGACTGAATTGCTCTACTCCATCATCCCTCATTCGTTCTCTCGACTCGACAAAATTTGAGTGATGATTTTGCTAGTGGAACTAGGGATCTCGATCTGAACTAGTCTAACCTGCCCACCATACGCTTGAACAATTGCCGCTTCGGGAAGCGTGTCTAGGGTGTAGTCTCCGCCTTTAGCGTAAACATCGGGCTGAAGCGCCTGAACGAGTTCACAGGCCGTCGCTTCCGAAAAAATCACGACGCCATCGACGGATTTGAGGGCGGCTAAAACTTCTGCCCGTTCCGCCTCTAAGACAATGGGGCGCGGGGGCAAGCCTGGTGCTTGTGGTTTGATCGTTTGAACCGAGCGATCGCTATTCACACCGACAACGAGGGCACGTCCAAACTGCTTGGCGGTGTTTAAGTATCGCACATGCCCGACGTGGAGTAAGTCAAAGCAGCCGTTCGTGACCACAAGCGGACGCCACCGAGCGGGATCAGCTGCGATCGCGGCTTTCAAGGTCTCAAGGGTATAGACTCCAGCACTCATGAATCGACGGCTTCTTTCGGTGCAAGAGTTTCAGTTGGCAGCTTGTAGCCTTGCTCAAAGGCATAACGCACAAGCTGAGAGCGGTTTTCTAACTGGAGCTTGCTCAAGATATTACTCAGATGTGTTTGCACGGTGCGAGGACTGACAAACAAGTGATCGCCAATCTGCTTGTTGGTATAGCCTTGAATCACTTCCCAAAAAACTTTTTCTTCAGCGGGGGTTAACGGAAGCGGGTCAGGACTCGCCGCTTGAGGTTCGGGCAGACGATCAGTTTGCTGCATCAGCCGGATGATCTCAGAATGCATGCGGCGCGATCGCTCTAACTGCGCCTCAATTTTCGCCAAAAGTTCTCGTGGCTCAAACGGTTTGATCAAATAGTCGTCTGCACCAATCGAGTGTCCTTGCACACGATCTTCAATGTCCCCTCGGCTTGACAGAAAAATGAACGGAGTCAGTTGACCTGTCCGAATGGCGCGGAGGCGGCGGCAAAACTCGAATCCGTCCATTTCTGGCATAATCACATCCGAGACAATCAGATCCGGTGGATCTTGCTCAAAGCACAGGAGCGCTTCAGTGCCGCAAGCCGCTTTCTGAACCGCGTAACCCCGCTTTTCTAGGTAGCGTGTCAATGCCGTTCGGAGCGTCATGTCATCATCGACTACTAAAATCTTCTTCATCTACATCTCCGAGCAGTTTTAAGTAGCCCATCTCTTCAATTCACCTTGCCAATTGTTCGATCCAAGAGGCTTGAAGAATGCCCCTCATCATGGTAAATCAAACCTTTCCTTTTGCAGTTAGTTTCACCTGTGAGGAACTCGCTATCAATTCTGCTACACAAGAAATCCACAAAGTTTGGTAGCCTACCAAAGCATACCCACGATCCTATTCGACACTTATGTACGAAAAGATTACACCTCCCCAAGTTGGTTCACCGATTACGTTTAAAGATGGGGAGCCAATTGTGCCGGACAATCCAATTATTCCGTTTATTCGAGGGGATGGGACGGGGATTGACCTATGGCCCGCTTCCGAGCGCGTGTTTGATGCGGCGGTTAAGCAGGCTTATGGCGACAAGCGAAAAATTTCTTGGTTTAAAGTGTATGCCGGAGATGAAGCGTGCGAGGTGTATGGCACCTATCAGTATTTACCAGAAGATACCCTAGCCGCGATTCGCGAGTTTGGGGTGGCGATCAAAGGTCCGTTGACCACGCCGATCGGCGGGGGCATTCGATCGCTCAACGTTGCCCTCCGCCAGATTTTTGATCTGTACGCTTGCGTTCGCCCGTGCAAGTACTATTCGGGCGTGCCTTCGCCTCACAAAAATCCTGAAAAGCTAGATTTGATTGTTTACCGGGAGAATACCGAAGATATTTATCTCGGCATTGAGTGGAAACAGGGCACCGAGACCTGCGATCGCATTATCAAACTGCTCAACGAAGATCTGATCCCCGGTACGCCCGAACACGGCAAAAAACAGATTCCCCTCGATTCGGGAATCGGGATTAAGCCGATCAGCAAAAAGGGTTCTCAGCGCTTAGTGCGGCGGGCAATGCAACATGCGCTCCGGTTGCCCAAGCATAAGCAATTGGTGACATTGGTGCATAAAGGCAACATTATGAAGTACACCGAAGGAGCCTTCCGCGATTGGGGCTACGAATTGGTGACATCAGAATTTCGGGCGGACTGCGTGACCGAGCGTGAGTCGTGGATTTTGAGCAACAAAGAGCGCCACCGGGATCTGACGATCGAAGAGAACGCCCGCGAAATCGATCCAGGCTACGAGTCGATGACGCCCGATAAGCGAGACATGATTTGCGCAGAGGTAAAGGCAGTGTTAGACACCATTTGGGATAGTCATGGCAACGGGCAGTGGAAAGGAAAAGTGATGGTCAACGATCGAATCGCTGATAGTATCTTCCAACAGATTCAAACGCGCCCCGATGAATACTCGATTTTGGCGACGATGAATCTAAATGGCGATTACCTGTCCGATGCGGCTGCCGCGATCGCAGGCGGATTAGGCATGGCTCCGGGCGCAAACATCGGCGATTCGAGCGCTATTTTTGAAGCGACTCATGGCACGGCTCCCAAACATGCGGGGCGCGATCGCGTCAATCCTGGCTCAGTGATCTTGTCGGGTGTGATGATGCTGGAATATCTGGGCTGGCAAGAAGCGGCAGATCTGATTAAAAAAGGATTGGCAGCCGCGATCGCGCAAGGGGAAGTCACGTACGATCTCGCTCGCCTGATGGAACCGCCCGTTGATCCTCCCCTTAAGTGTTCAGAATTTGCGGAAGCGATCATCCGACATTTCTAAACCGCAATCGAAACCGAAGAGATCTTCCTTTGTCCGTTTTTGAAGCAACGATGGCATCTCTTCGGTTTCGATTGAACTTTCAATTGGACTTAGGGATTAGAGAATGTGTTGATATTGCCGCCACCGATCGCGCGTCCTGGAATTCGACGGGGAGCGGAGAAAGGCTGTTCCTTCAGTTCTGGCAACGATGCTGGAGCTCCGTAGACCGAGCCAACAGGATTGGATTGCGTGGGTACAGTGGACTGCCCGACAGGATTGGCCAAATTGAGAGGAGGCAGATTACTGTTGGGCCCGACTGAGGGAGAGATCACAGGGGGCGCTACGGTAGCCGGATAATTTGCAGGTGGAGAATAGGGTTGAGACCCTTCAACCAAATTGGTGTAGGCGTTCCCGACGGGGATTGTTGGCTTTGTTGCGTCAATTCCTGGACTGTCTAAGCGAGTTGTTCCTTCAACCGGAATAGGTGCCTGATTCACACCTTGATTGGACTGATTCACGTTTGTCGGCGCAACGGGTGAAGGGGTTGCATAAAGACGAGTCATGGCCTCTTGCAGAGGACTTTTTGTGGAACCCGTTGGTGTGAAACCCGTAGGCAGCGTTGCGGACCCACTTCCTGAACCGCTTAGTTGAGCGGTTCCTAGGGAGTTGCGCTCTGCGCTAATCGCGCTACTTTGTCCTGCATTCGACTGTCCGTATCGATCGGCTAACCCATTGTTGAAAGCGCCAAAAATTCCAGGTTGCCCTAGCGTAGATTGGGTTGTCGCCAGTCCAGTAGATGCGTTAGCTGGGGAACTAGCTGGCGTTTTAGGTGCATTCGTTCCTGCTGGCTGGGGCAGCGTAGGCTGATTTGGTTTGGCTTTATTTATCTCTGACTTGATGCCAATGTCATTGATTAGAACGGGCAGTGAATCAATGTCTGCCCCGATCGCTTGCTCTTCTCGCAACGCCAACTCTTCGTCAGAACGCTCTCCCTGGACTGCCCCTTCCGGACGTGTCCACCAATCCCAGGTGAATAGGAGTAAGAGTAACAGCGCGATCGCGGGTCCCCAAAAAATCGGCCGCCCCAGTGGACGCAACCGAGCTAAGAAGTACCGACTTGTAGCTGAAGAAGAGCGACGACGCATAAGACCTAATCTAGGAACTTTCAAGCTAATCTTAATCGATATTCAAGAGGGGAGAAGGAAAATCGGAAAAGGATCATGAGGCTTCATTCAATCGCTAGAGATTCCTTCACATCAATTTGAACAACACGCCGCCCGAGCACAACTCTTATCTCTTATTGGAGTGCTGATACCGTTATAAAAGTAAGTTATCGACTGATACCGTTATAAAAGACTTCTTATAACGTGCAAGAGCCGCCCTCCTCTCCCAAGCCGAGGAAGGGAGTGAGAGGAACTTCCGCAGGAGGTCTAGGCTATGCGGTCAGAGTGTTGAGGTCAGAGTGTTGAGGTTAGACGTGATGCGATCGTTGTATTTTTTGCTTCCAGGAACAAGTCAAAAATTTGCCTGTGGTGGATTATTTGCCGAATTAAAAACGCTCGCGATCGCCCAGTCAATCTGCCCGTCAGAGATTGTTACCTACCGACAGCGGGAACCAAACATTCTATTTTTAGACGATGTACTGAAGCAACCGTCGTTAAATCGCGTCATTTTTGTCGCCAGTTGGGGGTTTGATGTCTCTAAGTTGGTGGCTCGATTGAAGCATCACCACGTTTTATATCACGCTCACAGCAGCGGCTATAGGTTTCGGCTTCCAGCTAAAATTCCGATCATGGCAGTGAGCCGCAACACGATGGGATATTGGGGACAGCGATCGCCAAATTCTCTGATTTATTATCTTCCCAACCAAATTTCTGATGAATTTAGCAACTTTAATTCTCATCGCGATATTGATGTTTTAGTTCACACTCGCAAATCATCAGAATATTTAGTACAGCAGCTAATTCCCGCTTTGCAGAAACGCTGTAACGTCTGTGTCATCGATACTCACGTCGATAGTCTTGCCAATCTGTTTAATCGCACGAAAGTCTATCTTTATGATTCGGCAGAATATTGGGCGCAGCAGCGAGTGAGTGAAGGATTTGGATTGCAACCAATGGAAGCAATGGCATGTGGGTGTCAGGTGTTTTCGAGCGTCAATGGTGGACTGTCTGACTACTTAGATCCAGGCTTCAACTGTCACAAAATTGCAGGCTATTCGACTGATTTTGATGTGTATCGAATTTTAAACAACGTTAATCAGTTTGTGCCGAATAACTTGCCGGAGTCGTTCCTTGCACAGCATCGCACCGAGCACATCACAAAGCGGCTGGCGCTGATTCTACAGGAACTCAACGAGTTTTTTGATCACTCGCAACAGCAACCATCCGATATTCCTGAGCTAACGCCAAGCCGAGTGATCCGCTTACGATCGCAGACCCTATTCGTTAAGCTAAAGAAAAAGCTTTTGTCTCGCAGATAGGATTATGGCAAAACTTCCTCCCAAACTCATTATTCAATCGGGCAAATTCGTTTGGACGACCCTTTGGCATGTGATGATGTCAAACCTTGCACCGCGATCGTCATCCGGGGCGTATACTCGTCCTGAAAGTGAGTTTAGAAATGTCGTCAGTCGGAACGTAGATGACCCCTATCCGGCCGAATCGGGACGCTACAAGCTCTATGTTGGAATGAGTTGTCCGTGGGCACATCGGACGCTGGTTGTCCGAGCGCTGAAAGGATTGGAACATGCGATCGCGGTTTCGATTGTCTCTCCTTCTCCAATAGAAGGCGGATGGGTACTAGATACATCAGAATATGGATGTCGTACATTAGCGCAGTTGTATCAGGTTGCAAAACCTAATTACACAGGACGTTGCACTGTTCCGGTGCTTTGGGACACTAAAACCAATACGATCGTGAACAATGAGAGCGCAGAAATTATCGTGATGCTCAACGATCAGTTTGATGAATTATCTACAAATCCAGAATTAGATTTATATCCAGAAAATCTGCGAGAGAAAATCGACGCTTGGAATGAAAAGATCTATCCTGCTGTCAATAATGGCGTTTATCGCTGTGGATTCGCTCAAACGCAAGAAGCATACGAAGCCGCCTGTCGTGAACTATTTGCGGCATTAGATGAAATTGATAGCGTTCTTAAGACTGGGCGTTATCTGTGCGGAGATGCCCTCACCCTAGCAGACATCAGACTTTTTACAACGCTCTTCCGATTTGATATTGCCTACTTTGGGTTGTTTAAATGCAGTCTTCATCGCATCAAAGATTATCCCCATCTTAGCGGTTACTTACAGCATTTATATCAACTGCCGGGAGTAGCAGCCACGTGTGATTTAGATGCTGTAAAACGGGACTACTACGGTAACTTATTCCCCTTAAATCCAGGAGGAATTGTTCCCCTAAGCTTAGATGCTAAAACGTTACTAACCTCCAATTAATGGTTTAACAATTAATGGTTTACACTCTTGCGTGTCAGCTACTCACCGTATGACTCGCCAGATACCTTGCCTCGAAAGACAATGTATTGGTACAAGTTGTAGAACAGCATTACCGGAATCAGAAACCCAATGAGAATAATCATGATTACCAACGAACTTGCATCAGCCGACGCCTCATAGATCGTAATCTGAGTAGGAATAATGTAAGGAAACACAATGAGTCCTAAACTCAAAAAGGTGAACACAAACAGCAGAATTGTCCAAACAAAGGGAGCGCGATCTTCTTTACGGTTGAGGCTCCCCAGAAGTTGAGCAATTAGTAATACGCCAATGAATGGAATCGTCACAAAAACATAAGCAAGCGGCGGATCAAATAAACGAGTTCGGGTGCTTTCGTAAAAGATTGGAGTCGATACCGTAATGAATATTGCACCAATCAACGTCGTCCAGGCTGCAAGCTTTGCGGTGCCATAGTGAATGTCCTGTAACTCTCCGCTCGTCTTCCAAACCAAGTAGGTCGAGCCAATCAACACGTAACCCTGGATCAGCGTCAGTGCCACCAGCACCGATTGCCAGGTTAGCCAATCCCACGTGCCGCCAATAAAGTGCCCCGTCTCGTCAACGTTGATGCCTGATAGCACTGCACCGAGGGCAAACCCTTGCCCCAGCGCGGCGGCAAAGCTGCCAACACCAAAGGCAATATTCCAAAAAAATTTGCGGTTGGCTTGTTCGCGGAACTCAAAGGCGACGCCTCGAAACACAAAGCCAAACACCATGAGAAAGATGGGAATGTATAGCGCACTTAAAATCGTGCCATAGGCAAGGGGAAACGCGCCAAACAGACTGCCGCCCATCAGAACCAGCCACGTTTCATTCGCATCCCAAATGTTGCTTAGACTGGTCATTAAGATACCGCGCCGCTCTTCATCGGATGAGGTGAGCGACAAGATGCCGACTCCCAAATCAAATCCGTCAAGCATCACATACAGCAACAGAAATAATCCTAAAATCACAAACCAACATTGAGGCAGAAAATATTGCAGGGTTTCCATAATGTCTCGTAGGATTGGACTTTCTACCTATCATTTGTTGAAGGATTTGTTGAAGCGAGGGAGGCAACCGACTATTGTTGGGCCTCAACAGGACGTTCATCGGGAACAAATTCGCCAGGTGAGGTATCAATCGCAGGTCTAGTTACCTCAGTACCAGGAATAGGCAATGCTAAGTCAGGACCTTTGCGAACAATCCGGCTGCCGAAGTATAGCGTTGTGATGAATAGCAGCGTATACACGAGCGCAAATGCAGTGAGCGATGTTAACACGTTGCTGGCAGGAATGTTAGAGACCGAATCGGCTGTCCGAATTTTTCCATACACTGACCATGGTTGCCGTCCAACACAACGTACGATCCAACCCGATTCGACTGCGATGTAGCCAAGCGGCCCGGAAAATAGCCAAATTCGCATTAGCCACTTTTGATCTGCGATCGCAGCAGCTGACAATTTTCCTCTAAACCATTGGAGTACAGTTAGGCCCATCAGCGCCGCCAGAAAGAACCCGATCGCAATCATAGTGCGAAAGGCGTAATAGATCAGTCCCACCGCGTGAGGTCGCTCGTCAGGTTTAATATCTTTCAACCCAATCACGGGATGAGTTAATTCTTTTCTGAATTCTAAGATGTAGCCTAAAGCGTTGGGAATTGTGATTTCAAAATCATTCTTCTCTGCTTTGTCGTTCGGAATGGCAATCACGCTCCAATCGGCGGGTTGACCAGCAGGGGAAGTGTTCCACTGGGCTTCCATCGCAGCGAGCTTTGAGGGTTGATGCTGCTGAACTTGTTCGCCGCTCATGTGTCCGAGGTAGATCTGAAACGGTGCGACTGCGATCGTGGCTGCCAGCACAATTTTGAAGGATTTGGCAAAAAATGCTTCGTGACGACGGTTGAGAATATACCAAGCGCTAATGCCGCCGATGACAAACAGCGATGTTTCTAGCGTTGCAAAAAACATGTGCGAAACACTGTTGAGCCAAAACGGGTTAAACATCGCCTGAAAGTAGTCGTTGACCACGAATTTCCCATTGACCATATCGCCGCCAGTCGGCGTTTGCATCCAGGAATTGGCAATCAGAATGAATACGGTCGAAAGATTTGCGCCAACGGCAACCAAAATTGTAGACATAAAGTGAATCGCTGGATTCACGCGTTCCCAACCAAACAGCATGATGCCAAGAAATGCCGCTTCCAGCATAAATGCCCACGATGCTTCAAAGCCGATGACGCTGCCGAAAAAATTGCCGACTGCTTCTGAAAACGGTGCCCAATTCGTCCCAAACTGAAATTCCATCGGAATTCCGGTTGCCACTCCAATCCCAAAATTTAGAACATAAAACTTGCTCCAGAAGCGAGCGTGCAGGTAGTAATCAGGATTTTTGGTTTTGAGCCAGAGTCCTTCTACGATCACTAAGTAGATTCCCATTCCCGTAGTTAAGACGGGCCACAAAATATGAAAAATTGCCGTCAGCGCAAACTGCATCCGCGACAGAACAACGGTGTTGGACAAGAGATCCATTACAACTTTCCTAAGCTCAGTAGGTTCTCCCTCGAATAGTAGTGATCGAATCGATTGAGGAGGCGCTACTTGAGAAAGTCTTAAGATTCTACGAGCCGTCGAAGTTCTAGAGCAAAGTTTGCTACCGGATTGCCGTTGTAAAGACACGACTAATCGCGTCTTTACAAGGCGACATCGAAGTTGAGCAGGCTTACAACACTACCGGCATTTTGTGGATGAACAAACTGCCCACAGGGGTTCTCAAGACGCTCGCACCCCATCTGATATTTAATTGAACATTTCTTTAATGACGCCTATATTACTTACAAAGATATTACTTCGTTAGAACTATCCTGCATATGAGCTACACAATTTCGGCCTTGGGCTTTCGCTCGATATAGCTCTTGGTCTGCAGCTTTAACTAGAGTTGTGGAAACCGCTCGACTGTGGGGAACAGTAGTTGCAACACCTAAACTAAGCGTGATGAACGGACTGACTGGAGAACCAGAATGTGAAATTTGCAAAGCGCTAATATTGATTTGAATTTCTCGTGCAACCACAATTGCCCCTTCTACATCCGTATACGGCAAAATTACCGCAAATTCTTCTCCACCATAGCGAGCAACTAAATCGGCTGGGCGTTTCACTGCCTTAACGATCGCCTTGGCAACTTGCCTCAACACATCATCTCCCGCCAAGTGTCCATACGTATCGTTGTAGCGTTTGAAGTAATCAACATCACATAAAATCATAGACAAAGGCAACTGCTCCCGCTCTAACCTCTGCCATTCTGAGTTGAGATATTCGTCAAAACAACGACGATTGGCAACCTGGGTTAAGCCGTCAGAAGAGGCAAGGCGCTGTAGTTCCTGGTTTGCTTGTTGCAGTTGTTGGTAGAGTTCAGATTGTTGAATCGCGATCGCGGCTTGACCAGCAAGTTGGCTGAACAAGCTAATCTCAGAAGGTTGCCATTGCCTAGGACTTCTGCATTGATGGGCAATCAACAACCCCCACAACCGCTCTTGCTGCAAGATAGGAACAACGAGATTGGCACGGATTTGAAATTGCCGCAGGAAGTCAAAATGACACGGCGTCAAATTTGCGGCGTAGACATCCTCGATTGCTCTGGCATGTCCCTGCTGGTTGTAATCACCGTAAGTGTCTTGAAAGCAGGTATCCATGAAGTGGAGTCCGAGAATCGGCAACCACTCCTCTGCGACTGACTCTACAACAACCAATCCACTCCAGTCGGGCTCAAACCGATAAATCACAACTCGATCGACTTCAAACAGTTGGCGGACTTCGGCAGCAGTATTTCGCAAAATCTCGTCTAACTCTAACGATTGTCGAATCCGTTGTGTCACGCCGGCAACAATCCGCTCAGATTCGCTTTGGCGGCAAATACGGTCTTTAACCGGCGGACGACGCTCAACAGTTACCACAGAAGCATTGAGTTCATTGACGACAAGATGAGGGGTTGCGGTAATGGGAGAGGCACTGGGTTTAGAAATCAGGTAGCCCTGGGCAAAGGTGGCTCCTCGCTCCCGTAACCAGCCCAATTCCTCCACACACTCAATGCCTTCCGCTACAGTCTGAATGTTCAGCTTCTGGGCGATTTCTAGAATCTTTTCAGTAATTGAGGCTTTGTAGGGATCCTGATGCACATCCCGAATCAATCCCATATCCAACTTGATGAAGTCAGGACGTAATTGATGCAGTAGGTTCAAGCTAGAATAGCCAGAGCCTAGGTCATCGAGTGCGATTAAAAAACCCTCCTCTCGGTAGTATTTGAGGACTGCTTTAAGATGATCTAGATTCTCTGG
This sequence comes from Myxacorys sp., assembly GCF_059501405.1. NCBI lineage: Bacteria > Bacillati > Cyanobacteriota > Cyanophyceae > Leptolyngbyales > Leptolyngbyaceae > Myxacorys > Myxacorys sp. The sequence continues at coordinate 12,834 of NZ_JCACCM010000103.1, read as the reverse complement.
ATTGTCTGACTCGACCACCTCAAAGACAATGTGTTCGTGCGGAATTCCGGCTGCATTAATTGCTGCGACAGTACTGCGCAAACAGGAAACCGGATCGTACAACGCGGTTGATGCAAAATTGATGAAGATGTGGCTTTTAACCTGATGATGGCTGGCTTGCGCGATCGCGCTCAAACGGGCTGACTGATCCAATTGTGACAACAGTCCAGCGTCGTTTGCTAGCTCGAAAATGGAACCTGGCATCACTAGATTACCCTGTTCGTCTAGTCCACGCAGGAGCGCCTCATAGCCATAAATTTGAGTGGTGTCGTCAATATAAACAATTGGTTGAAAGTAGCTGGTGAATCGATGGTCTGTCAGCATCCCTACCAGCCAGTCAGACTGACTGAACTTAATGAAGCGATGCAGCGATGTCATATCGCTAAAGTCGTAGAGCTTGGGTTGGGCACGCCCACCCATAAACAGAACTTGAGTTTCTCGCAGTTCTCTAGGGGTGAGCAACCCTGCCAGATTTCTAGCTAACTCTTTAGCTTGCCCATCACCACAAACTACGCTAAGACCATGCCGCTCCTGCATTGAGTCATACTGAAGTGGAGTATTTTGCAGGTACGACGTTACCTTTTTGAGTGTGTGTGGCACTGGAAACCACAGAAACAGCGTACCCACCTCCTTAGCGGAACAACGGGTTACTTTGCTACAAGCGCAAGAGTGAGGAACGGAAGGGGTGCGATCCACGGATGCCCTACCTTAAATTAATTTATTTCTCTCAGTATTCCCTGGGTTCCCTGGAGCGAGAGCAACGCTTCTTAAAGCTAGGTTCCTTTTAGAATGAAGGTTCTATGAATTTCTTTGCTCTGATTATTTTACAATACTTCAAAACAACTTTTGATTGCAGACTGCGGGTTTCAGCCCTCTTCTACAGCAACCGACTAGCAAGAAATCAAGAGCTTCAGCCCCTTCTCAAAAAACTGTTTAGATTGTTGACCTTGGATAGGGCAATTATCAGGTAGAGCAACCATCTAGGAGCCGAATTCGGTAGGTGCAGAATTTGTGTACCGAGGATGGAGCCGAGGATGCAATAGGCGTTCTACAGGATGACCCTGCTGGAGATGCTGATGGGCGATCCCGGCTACATCCTGCGATTTAACGCGGCAATACCACACTTCATCTGGCAATACGCGCACTGTTGCTCCTAGGTGACACTGCCCTTGGCACTCACTTGCACTGATCGAAATATCTGGAGTCGAACCTGCTAAAAAAGCTGCCAGTACTTCGGCTGAACCTTTAGCTAGGCAGCTTCGAGACTGGCAAACAAGAACTCGCTTATGCATGAACGTGCTGTGCGCTAAAGACAGAATTTCTTAGTGCTGAACTCCTGTCTTTAGCATTCCCTTATTTCCCAAATCCTTTCCCTTTAGTTGGCGAATGAACTGTAAAACAGGCTTCGACCTGCGATCGCAGGGTCTCTTTGTCCAGATTCTGCCCAATCAGGACTAATTGATTTTTGGGTTTGCCTTTCCACTCATCATCATCAAGCGAAAATCGCTTGCCGCTCAAATGGAAGATGTGACGCTTCGGGCTTTCTTCAAACCAGAGAATGCCTTTTGCTCGAAACACGTTGGTAGGCAATTGACTATCTAAGAAATGTTGGAACTTGCGGATGTTGAAGGGGCGATCGCTGTCAAACGAGATTGACGTAAACCCATCAACTTCTAAATGGTTGGAGTGATGATGATGCTCGTGATCATGATCATGATCGCAGTGTCCGTGGTCATGGTCGCACGCCGAATGATCATCGTGGGCGTGATCGTGATGCTCATGATCGTGGGCGTGATCCTCTGTATCAGGATTGAAATACTTATCTGACTCAAATAAGCCCACGCTGAGCAACGCTCCTAACGGAACTTGCCCTTTCACAGTGCGTAAAATTCGTGCTCCTTCTTTGACATCGCGCACCCGAACTTCTAGCGCATCAAGATCCGCTTCTTCCACCAAATCGGCTTTATTGAGCAAAATGATGTCGCCATAAGCGATTTGGCTATGAGCCGCTTCGCTATTAAATAAGTCGAGACTGTAATTTTCAGCATCAACCACCGTCACAATCGAGTCGAGTCGAGTCAAATCGCGCAATTCGGTTCCCAAAAACGTCAACGCCACCGGCAGCGGATCGGCTAATCCAGTCGTTTCGACTACCAAATAATCGATTTGCTCTTGACGCTCCAAGACTTTGTAAACCGCCTCAACCAGATCATTGTTGATCGTGCAGCAGATACAGCCGTTGCTGAGTTCTACCATGTTGTTGGAGTCGTCAGCTTGAATAATCAGTTCATTATCAATGCCGATTTCGCCAAACTCATTCACCAAAACGGCGGTTTTTAACCCTTGCTGATTGGTCAGAATGTGGTTAAGCAGCGTTGTTTTCCCACTGCCCAGAAAGCCCGTGATAATCGTTACTGGAAGCCCTACTTTAGGAGCGTCCATCTTTGGAGAATCATTTGAAGTAGAATTAGTGGCTGCGGATTGCATAGCACGTTTGCCAGAAAAGTCTCTCTCCCATTATTGCCGATCTAGAATTGATTTATCATTGGCTATTGACGCTCCGCCGAATTGGAATTGGGTCGGCGGATTTTTGCAGTGACACTGTGAGTGTCTCACTGCCCGTATTGTGAAATAATCTGTGTTTTGAAATAAGTCGTTTGATGGTGCAGCGTCAATTCTTCTAGCCCTAACTCTTTATTGCTATGTCCCTGAGTCTTTACAACACGTTGAGCCGCCGTCAAGAACCGTTTAAGCCGCTAGAACCTGGAAAGGTGCGGATGTATTACTGTGGGGTGACGGTGTACGACTACTGCCACGTGGGACACGGACGGGCATGTGTGGTTTGGGATGTGGTGCGGCGCTATCTGACGTGGCGCGGTTACGAGGTGCGCTATGTGCAAAACTTCACCGATATTGATGACAAGATTTTGAATCGATCGCGGCAAGAAGGCACGACGATGGAAGCCATTTCAGAGCGTTATATTGCAGCCTACTTTGAAGATATGGCGCGGCTCAACATCAAAGAAGCCGACGAATATCCACGGGCAACCCACACACTCGATGGCATCAAACGTCTGATTCACGAACTCGAAACGAAAGGGTTTGCCTATCCCAGCGCGGGCGACGTTTACTACTCAGTCAGGAAGTTCCCAGACTATGGCAAGCTCTCGGGTCAGAAATTAGACGAGCGCCGTATGGGAGCAAGTGGGCGCGTCTCCGAGAATGAAGAAGCCCAAAAACAAGATCCGGCAGATTTTGCGCTGTGGAAGTCGGCAAAGCCTGGAGAACCTGCGTGGGAGTCGCCTTGGGGAAAAGGGCGTCCGGGGTGGCACATTGAATGCTCGGCTATGGTGCGCGAGTGCTTCGCAGATTCCGCAAGTAATCATTTAGGTGAAACGATCGACATTCATGCAGGCGGCAACGATCTGATCTTTCCTCACCACGAGAACGAAATTGCCCAATCGGAAGCCGTTACCGGGAAACCTTTGGCACAATACTGGCTGCACAACGGTATGGTGAACGTCAACGGTGAGAAGATGTCCAAATCGCTTGGCAACTTCACCACGATTCGGCAGATGCTGGACGCACCGAACGCGCCCGAGCCGATGGCAGTTCGGATGTTTATTCTCCAGGCTCACTACCGCAAACCGATTGACTTCACCGATGATGGCATTGCTGCTGCTCAAAACGGGTGGAACATCTTAAAGGCAGGATTGCTGTTTGGGCATGAGTATGGTGAGCGCCTAGGCTGGACAGGAAGCATAGAAACGCAAGCTGATGCGATCGCGCAATTTCGGACGGTGATGGATGACGATTTCAATACCTCTAGCGCCTTAGCTGTTCTCTTTGGTTTGGCAAAACAGCTAGAACGCGCCAGTAATCTACTGATTCATGAAGGCGAAACAGGTGAGCCGTCAGATTTGCTAGAGTCACAGTGGTTGACGTTGGTTGAGTTAGCCAGCGTTCTTGGTCTTGAAGCTCAGCCAGAACCTGAACAAGTCCCTTCAATTTCCGACGCTGAAATTGAAACATTGGTCGCGCAACGCACCGAAGCCAAGAAAACGAAGAACTTTGCCGAAGCCGATCGCATTCGCAACGATCTGCAAGCCCAAGGCATTCAGCTCATTGATAAACCGGGCGGTCTTACTCTCTGGCACCGCAGCTAAACTAGAAGGAGCCTACTAAAACATAGATTGTTTCTCTGTTGACCCTCCAGGCAAGACTTGGCTGGGGCAGCGCTTGACTGTCCATCCGTTACATTTGCTACCGAATCCGCTGACACCCAAGTTATTAGAATGGGTGCAAGAGAACTCATCGTTACAGTTGTCTTCATACCGTTCGTGATAACAAGGTAAAACCTCTACCATAAAGTCTTTTAAGAGAAAATTGCTCTATTTTTTACCCGAATCGATGATTACAGAACTCACACATCTGCTTTCAACTCTCGATATTTCCGCAGAATGGGTCGGCTTACGAGCGACCAAAGAAGTATCTACCGCTCGTTCGTCTCGCGACGGAAGACCTGAAACCAATGGCACATCAACGACCCAAGGCGTCATGGTTGAAGTATTGGTGAACGGGCAAATTGGCTACGGAGCGACGAATTCATTCAAGCCGGAGCGGGTTCGGGAGGCCGCCGCCGCAGCTTATCGCCAGGCGATCGCGGCGTCTGAATGGACAATTCAGAAAACGGGGCTTTCGGCTCGTCCTAAAGTCGTCGGACAATATCTTTCCCCAATGGTCAAGCCGTTTGACGTGCTAACTCCGGGGGAAATCAATGATGTGCTGACCAAAATCTGTCACGGTCTCAAGCAATCAGACAAAATTGTCAAAACCAGCGCCACTGCCATCACAACTGAGACGGAGTCGTGGTTTGTGAGCAGCAACGGCTCCGAAGTCTATCAAAAATTTCTGCGGATCGGCACTGATTATTCTGCTACTGCTCAAGAGGGAGCAATCATCCAACGGCGATCAAGCAATGGATTTTTGGCACACTGCTATCAAGGCGGCATGGAATATTTCATCACGCCCGAACTGTGGAATCGCGTCCAGCAGGTTGGAGAGCAGGCATTAGAGTTACTTAGCGCAGAAGAATGTCCAACGGAAACGACAACGCTAGTGTTATCACCCGATCAAATGCTGTTGCAAATCCATGAAAGCATTGGTCATCCATTAGAACTTGATCGAATTTTAGGAGATGAGCGCAACTACGCAGGCGGCAGTTTTGTGAAGCTTCAGGACTTCGGCAACCTCGTGTATGGGTCGCCCTTGATGAACATTACGTTCGATCCAACCGTCTCCGGTGAGTTTGCCAGCTACGGTTTTGACGATACCGGAGCGCCTGCCTCGCGCGAATATTTGATCAAAGCAGGTGTGCTACAACGGGGGTTAGGCAGTCTTGAGAGCCAAGCAAGAAGTGGCGTTGCGGGTGTTGCCTGTTCGAGGGCGTCCTCGTGGAATCGTCCGCCCATCGATCGCATGGCAAATCTCAATCTCGAATCGGGCGATCAGTCGTTTGATGATCTCATTGGTGGTATCGATCGCGGCGTTTACATGGAAGCCAATCGCTCCTGGTCGATTGACGATCAGCGACACAAATTCCAATTTAGCTGCGAATACGCCAAGCTGATCGAAAATGGAAAACTGAGTAAAACGCTCCGAAACCCAAACTATCGCGGCATCACTCCGCAGTTTTGGAACAGTTTGGTGCGCGTGGGCGATCGCAGCACCTGGCAAATGTACGGCACGCCCTTCTGCGGTAAAGGGGAACCAAATCAGTGTATTTGGGTTGGACATGGCTCTCCTGTTGCGGCGTTTGCCAATGTTGAAGTGTTTGGAGGTGGGGCATGACAACGATTGAACGAGGCGCATTAGAAACGAGTTTCAATTCTTTGGTCGAGCAGCTTCGGGCGGAGCTAAGCCCAGACGAGCAGTTCACCCTCACGCTCACCAGTGAACAAAGCCAATTCACGCGATTTAATTACGCCAAAGTAAGGCAGACTGGAACCGTTAGCGACGGCACGCTGCAGCTAAAGTTGATGCACGATCAGCGCAGCAGCTATCAAGAATTCCCCTTCACGGGAGATGTTGAGATTGATCAGCGGCAAGCCCAACATGCCCTAGACGCTCTCCGGCAAGAAGTACCTCAACTACCCAAAAATTCCTATCTTGTTTTGCCTTCTGGAAACGCAACCAGCCGCGAAAGTCACGAAGGCAATTTGCTCCCTTCTGATGCTGTACCTTCAACCATTCTTTCCGCCGTGGCGGATCTTGACTTCACCGGAATTTACTCCGCTGGACTTGTAATTCGAGCCTACGCCGATTCGGTTGGGCAGAAACACTGGTTTGCCACCGATACGTATTCGCTTGATTATTCGTTGTTTACGGCTGAAGGGCAAGCGGTTAAGGGCACGATCGCAGGCAATCAGTGGAATCACGCTGCCTACCAGACCAAAATTGACCAGTCTAGAGAGCAGCTAAAACGATTGGCTGATGCGCCAAAAACGATTGGGCGCGGACAATACCGCACCTATCTAGCCCCTGCCGCCGTTGCTGAACTGGTGAACATACTATCGTGGGGCGGCATCAGTGAAGCGTCGTATCAGCAGGGCGGAAGCTGTTTTGCGGCACTGCGTCGTGGAGAAAAAAAGCTGTCGCCCAAGTTCAGCCTCAGAGAGAATTTCACTCAAGGCTTAGTGCCTCGATTTAATGAACTCGGTGAAGTTGCCCCGTCAGAACTGCCGCTAATCGTGTCGGGTGAATTGGTGAATATGGTAATTTCATCGAAAACCGCGAAAGAGTACACACTGGTGGCAAATGGAGCGACTCAAGACGAAGGGCTGCGATCGCCGGAACTGGAGGTCGGAGGCTTGCCCAGCGATCGCATCCTCACTGAACTGCACACTGGATTGTATGTCTCGAATTTACATTACTTAAATTGGAGCGATCGCCCCACGGGTCGTATCACCGGAATGACGCGATATGCCTGCTTTTGGGTTGAGAATGGCGAAATCGTTGCCCCAATCGAAAATCTCCGGTTTGATGACAGCTTGTATCAGTTTTGGGGCGAAAATTTGGTGGCACTGACTGATTTTCAGGAATTCATTCCTGACGTTGGAACCTACGAGCATCGCAACTTAGGTGGCGTTTTAGTTCCAGGCATGATTGTCGAAAACTTTACTTACACCTTGTGATTGGAGACTTGTAATTGGAGAACCCAATCGTCTTACAGGCATTCTCCCTTAACGGCTCACACTTCAATCACGGGTCAAGTACAGTAGCAACAGCGTAAATCAGTTCATCTGCCTGAATCGGTTTCGCTAGATGCTGCTGAAATCCTGATTTGAGAATTCGTTCTCGGTCATCGGCACTCGCAAAGGCAGTCAGCGCGATCGCTTTGCAGGTCTTTGCGTGAATCGTCGGAATCTGGCGAGTTTCTTTCATGCTCGGCTGGGCGGAAAGTAGCTGTTGTGAGGCTTCTAGCGATTCGCTTCGCGAAGCCTCAAAGAGTCGCACCTTTTTAATTAAGCTATATCCATCTTCTTCTGGCATACCAATATCGCCGATGAGAACCTGTGGATTGAAGTTCAGAAACGTATCCAGGGCTTGACCCGCCGTTGATGCCGTCATTACTTCTGCCCCAGCTTGCTGTAGACTCGTTGCGGCGATTTCACGGGCATCGGCTTCATCATCCACGACCAACACTCGAATCCCATCGAGCCGAGGCATTGCTTTTATAGAGCCAGTGGGATAGACATCGCGCGCTGGGCGCACCGACTGATTTAACTGATTTAACAATGGCAGTTGGACGGTAAAGGTTGAGCCTTGTCCTTCTCCAGGACTTTCCACCAGAACCGTTCCGCCGTGACTCTCAATCAGGTGATGTACAATCGCCAGTCCCAACCCTAAGCCACCATGCAATCGAGTACTCTTGCTATCTGCCTGCCGAAAGCGATCGAACACATAGGGCAGAAACTCAGGCGAGATTCCCGCTCCGGTGTCAATGACCTGAATTTGAGCGTAAGACTCAACCCTAGAGGAAGGGGAGCGAGGCACCCTGGTTAACTGAACCTCGACGTGTCCTTCAGGGGGAGTAAACTTGATCGCATTGGTCATCAGATTCCAAATCACCTGCTGAAGTCGAGTTGCGTCTCCCAATACAGGACTTTCGAGCGGCTCTAGCGTGGTTTGGATGTGAATCTTTTTAGCGTCTGCTGACGATCGCACCATCTCGATCGCGGCATTCACAATCGGCACTAACTCAACCGGATGACGATGAAGCCGTAGCTTTCCGGTGACAATTCGAGACACATCGAGCAAATCTTCAATCAACTGATTGAGAGATTTGGTATTGCGTTCAATCGTTTCGAGCGCCCGAAGCGTAGTCGCTGCATCAAATTTGCGGCTCCTCAAGAGCGAAGTCCACCCCAACATAGCGTTCATCGGAGTCCGCAATTCATGAGAGAGCGTTGCGAGAAATTCGTCTTTCAGCCGACTCGCTTCTCGTAGATCCTCGGTTTGCTGCCGCAATTGATCGACCAATGCCGCCCGTTCTATGGCAGCCGCGACTTGATCGCAAACCACTTGCAGCAACGTCAACTCATCTGGCGTAAACACCGAGCGATCGCGGCTGCCAAATGCCAATGTACCAATCAACTGATGGCGAGCGATCAACGGGTAACAGGCATACGCGGTTAATCCTTGCGATCGCAGCACCTCGGTATCGGCGGTTTGACTCACTCGCTCTACTACAACTCTTTGTTTCTGCTGCGCGACCCGACCCGAGATACTTTCTCCGACCTCCAGTACCTCTATGTGTTGCAGCATCGATTGGGACAAGCCACTACTGGCATTTAGCCTCAACGTCTGCTGTTTTGCATCAAGCAAATAGTTCAAATACACCTCAAGATCAAGCTGCTGCGATAGTTGACTAAACAAACTCGCAATAAACACCTTGGGCTGCTCGTGCAGCAGTAAACTGCTCGACATACTATAGAGCAGAGCCAAACGCTCATTGTTGCGTTGCAGGGCGATCGCGGCATCTTCGGCTTTTAGCAGCGATTTTACCTGCGATCGCGTCAGTAGAAATAACACCAAACTCACTAGGATGCCCGTTCCCAAGATAGGAGGCACAAAACTCTGATGAGAGACGCTATCGAGTTCTGGTCGAGACGTAAATACTAGGCTCCAAGGACGTCCCGCTACGCTAAAGGTAACGGTTTTGGTAAACTGAGGCGTGTAGGAACCATCTGATTGGGCATTTTTAGAGCGGTAGAGTAATTGCGTTGGATTTAGCCGCGTTCCATCGTAAAGCTGAAAATCAACATATTGCAATTGACCCTTTGCGAAGATGCCTGCCATCAAATCGTCCGTGCGGAAAGGACCGTAAACAAAGCCTTGAAGCGCGGCTCGTCGCTGGGCAACTGTAGTTAACGGCGCACCGTTTTGATAGACAGGAACGTAAATCAGAAAGCCTGTCTGCTTATGCTGCTCGGTCTCTTGAATCAGAGTGACACGACCTGTCGCAGACGGCTGCCCAGTATCTCGCGCCCGCTCCATCGCCGCCCGTCGCCTTGCTTCTGTAAACATGTCATAGCCGATCGCGCTTTGATTACGCCGATCGAGCGGCTCTAGATACAGAATGGCGTGATACTCGCTGCGACTGCCGTTTGGTTTTACGGCGAAATTTTTAATTCCCTGCTGCTTCATCTCCGCCAGCAGCGCCGCTTTCTCACTTGCCAAAAATCGCTGAGAGAACCCAATTCCCTGCACGCCCGGAAATCTCTCGCGGAGATGCTGCTGTTCGATATATTTGCGAAAGTCAGCGCGGCTCACACGCCGATTGAGGGAGCCAAGCTCGGAAGAATTGCTAACGGTAAACAGCCCGCTCCCTGCCTCCAACAGCGCGATATACGTATCTAGTCGCTGGTGAATACTTGCCTGAGTGCGTTGAACCGAACTGTCAAACCGGAAACGGTCTTTTTCTCGAGCAGATCGTTGGGTGGAAAATGCAGCCAGTCCTGTTAGCAGCACTGTGCCGACCAAAACAAGATACGGAAGCCAGAAACGGTGAGGGCGAAAAAGTCGAGACGGCAACGTTAACTCCTGAAGGCGACCTGCGACAAAGGGCTAGAAAGCTCTTAGGCTCGTTTAGAAGAAACACGCATCCATTCTAAACGTGTCCTATGCATAAAATCTTTGATAACCCTGCTTTATCAAGGATTTTGTAGAGGGGTCTCCCAACCTGAGAGATAGGCGTCTTGAAACTGGAAAGATTTGGGGACGAGTCTAGAAGTCCTGATCAATCAGAAGCAACCAGAGCATCGTTAAACGCAGAACATTATTGAGAAGTGTAAAATTAACAAGTGTAAATGCGATATTTTGATTAGAGCCGATGACCTGTTTTGGGCTACAAGTTTTACTGATGAGATCAATCCGTAAGTTTCGTAGGATAGCCCCGTAATTCCTCTGAGCGCCTAGTTACAAACACCCTGATCAGGCTCTTCTTTTGCGACAAGCACATTACTGAGTCTTATAAAACTGTATTTGCTACAGTGTCTTAGCGCCTAAATAAGCTAGCTTCAACTCGATCGATTTAAATTTCGGATAAAGTGATCAATCTGTCCCGATCAGGGTTCAAATAGAGAGGAATTTATTCTGTGTGGACGATCGCATCGACAAAATAGGTACATTTGATCTATATCGTTTGATTCCTATAAAGTGTGATCAAAAGAATGTGATTAAACGAAATGTACAGGGGAACTTTAAGCGAAACCGTCCTTCCACCTTTGCCCCCTAAATACAAGGAAACTCACCCCATGAACTGGAACAACGCTGTCCAAGCCGTAAGCCGTGGTCTTATGTTCGTAGGAATTGCTTCAGCCGTTGTGTCCGCGTCAGGATTCCGAACTATTTCGAGTGCGGCCCGCCCCGCAGAACTGATGACGAGCGATCGCAGCAGTGAGATTAATGTCCGATTAAACCCATCGGTGCGATCGCAGCCACTTCACTACGGCTATTCCGGCGATCGCGTCCAGATTCTTCAGCAACAGCAAGGGGATGATGAATGGATGTGGTACTATGTCAAATTCGATCGTTCTGGTGCGACGGGTTGGGTGCGTAGCGATCTGATTCGTCGGGAAACCCTAACTGGCGCAACGCGACCTTCTAGTCAAGCAACGCGACCTTCTAGTCAAGTTGTCAGCTCCGCTGTATATCCTCTGCCTCAATCGACTGCACTGCCTCCAGCCTCTTCTGTTGCTACTCGAAACGTGACGGACTATGGTGGTGGCAATACTACATCTTTATCTCGATCTCCTTTACCTCAATCTAGGGTTGCTCCACCTCCAGTGTCCTCCGTTGCGAAACGAAACGTACCGGACTATTCTTACGGCACTACTTTTACCCAAGAGCAGATTAATTATTTCATGGAAATTGCAATGGGATCTGAATTTGATTCCAATGGAAATTCCAAAATTCGTAAATGGCAAAGTGATGTCAGAATTCAATATTTTGGAACGCCAACTCAAGCAGACTTAGCAACGCTGAAAACAGTCATAGAGGAGGTGAATGGGCTAATAGGGGGAGCCATTCGACTACAGCTTGTCCAGAATAATCCGAATGTGAGAATACGCTTTGTTCCAGAGCCACAGTTTCGCAACTACGAACCGAGATACGTTCCGGTTAACTTTGGATTTTTCGCAACGAATTGGGATGCCAAGGGCACAATTCAAAATGCGAATATTTTAATCAATAGTCAAGGCATTACTCAAAAGGAGCGATCGCACCTGATTCGCGAGGAACTGACTCAATCGTTAGGGCTGATGCGCGATTCCTACAAGTATTCAAACAGTATGTTCTATCAACCGTGGACGGATGTCACTCAATATGCCGAAATTGACAAAGCCTTGATTCGGATGTTGTATAGCCCCAACATTCAAACTGGCATGACTCGGACAGAGGTACTCACAGCGATGCGAACCCTACAAGCTCGAAGCAATCCTCCTCTCAAGTTTTAGGTTCACGTTTTAGTCCTGCGACTTTAATTCTGGTGTATCTAATTCTGGTGTAGAGGCGTCAATCGACGCCCAGCTTGCGCTGATTCGCTCACCACCCAATGTCCCTGCCACTATAATACTTGTGCAACACCTCCATTTGGCATTACCGTGCGGAGCAGCGTTGTCTCGCTTAAGTCGATGTCATCGGGAATGACATTAATCAGGGACGCCCATCGGAGGTTGGCTCCGGAAAGTTGAGCACCTGTCAGGTTTGCGCCAAATAACATTGCCGCACCCAGATAAGCCCCTCGGAGATCTGCACCGCTCAAATTGGCTTGAGATAAGTCAGCACCGTTCAGGTTCGCGTTCTGAAGATTGGCGTGCGAGAGATCAGCCCCATGCAGTGATGATTTGGTTAGATTTGTCTCGGCTAGATTGATGCCACTTAATGTTGCTTTGTTTAGCCGAGCTTCATTAAGATCGACTTGATGAAAATCGCGATGTCCTGCAGCATAGCGTTTTAAGAGTTCATTAGAGTCCATAATGTTCACTCCTATAAATCACCTTATGCGATCCCTCAGAGCGTGATAGCACCGATCGCGGCTCCACTCTTGTGAGGTCTAGTTAGTATCTACGTTACGCTTGATGCGCATTAATTTGTATACCCACAAAGGTTGAAGTTGGTGATTGATATAAAAGCTGCTGGCTCAATGCAATGCACCATTAAGAAAGCTGTAGAAAAGCATTAGAGTTGTCGGGAGATAAAAACAAAGGTAGCTAACATGACCTTTCAAGTTCT
>NZ_JCACCM010000102.1:0-25151 GCF_059501405.1 Myxacorys sp. | reverse complement strand
TGAAGCCTCTTGTTGTCTGGCTTCGACTACTGCCTATTTCCGATTAAGTCTAATGATGTTAAGTTCATCATGCCCAAAGTAGCGAGTCAGGGGAAAGAAAACGGCTAAACCACCCAGGATTAGACCCGCTAGTGTGGTTCGTACATAAACAGGCATGGAAAATCTTGTAAATAACCAAGCAGATGCTTTGAAAATGCTAATAAAGATCCATGCAATTAGCGCTCCTAAAATACCAAAGAGAATGGCGAAGGCAAAGTCATTTATCTTTTCAATGGAATAGACGGGAAAATTCCAGGTGGAACCAATTCCTAACTGAGTAATGAGGACAAAGACAACATAACTCGCACAGCTAGAAACAATAGCTGGCAAAATGGCTTCGTAATACTCTACAACATGCTGATGATGCAGAATTTCTAATGCAAAGAACGCTCCTCCTAAGGGTGCGCCAAACAGTGCCGTAAATCCAGCCGCCATTCCAGCAAGACTGAGCGGTTCCTACGGAGTTGCGCTTTGCGCTAATCGCAGCGCTTCTTCTTGCAAATGCAAGCGATCGGCGACCCATGTGCCGAGTGAACCTGTGACTTGCACCATTGGAGCTTCAGGTCCGAGACTGCCACCAGCTGAAATACTGATCAACGACGAGAGCAGCATTGAGGAATTTTCTCGCGTTTCAATTCGCCCACCGCGAGAGTGAATATTATCGACAATTAAGCCAATTTCACCCGGATTGCCAAGCACATGAATGACTAATCCGAGCGCGAATCCTGCTAACGGCATCACAATTAGCAGGCTCACGCCTTGAAACTCTCGTAAGACATGGGTGAATTGCTCTAGCACCGTCCAGTAGAGGCTGGCAAACAGACCACTGCATACTCCTATGGCAATCCAACACAGCAGCGATCACCATAAGCTGGGGGAATTACCGTTTCTGACTCGATCGAGTCAAGCGAAAACTCGACGGTTTCTAATAGGTTGTTTATTGGGTTGCACAGTCTAAATTCGTGGAAGTTAAGTATTCCGATTATCCCACGTCAATTCAACGAGCAACTTACGCAGACATTAACTGCTGAATACGCTGTGGCTCTTCGCCAAGCCAATCTGGGTTTTGAGCTGTACCATCGAAAATCGACGAAGTTTTGAAGGGTTCAAATTCTCCCCGTGCTCCGGCTTCTGCGGTTTTTGCTAATAATGCTTGCACCTGCTGATCATTCATGGGTTGAAACGATCGCACGGCCTCAAACGCTTGATCCAGAATTTCCATACTGTCGATTCCGGTAATTACAACTGATGTCGGTAGATTCAACGCATAGTGAAGACACTCAATCGGCGTTACTGTGTTTGATCGTAAAAGAATTCCATTTGCCATGCTTTTCATGCCCAAAATGCCAATGTTTTGTTTGACCAGTTCTGGCACAACTAGTTTTGCAAAGCTGCGGTAGTGAGCGTCCATCACATTGAGCGGCATTTGCGCGGTATCGAAGTGGAATCCGTGTGCGGCGGCTACTTCGAGCATGTGTAGATGAACTTGAGGATCTTTGTGCCCAGTGAAGCCCATGTAGCGAAGTTTGCCAGCTTTCTGCGCCTCGATGAACGCGGCATGTGACCCTTCTTCGTCAAAAATACGATGCGGATCTTCGTAGCGCAGAACTTCGTGGTGTTGAACCAGATCAATGTGGTCAACTTGAAGGCGTTGCAGGGATTCGTCTATCTGTTCTGCGGCTGCTTTTTTGGAGCGTCCGTCAATTTTGGTCATGAGAAACACTTTGTCGCGGTAGCCATTCCGGAGTGCTTTGCCCATGCGAATTTCGCTGACTCCATCGTTGTAATCCCAGCAGTTATCCATAAAGGTAATGCCTCGATCGATCGCGGTGCGAGTAATCCGGATAGCGAGGGGTTCATCAACGTGCTTTAAACCGAGATGCCAACCACCAAGTCCGATCGCGGAGACTTTTTCTCCTGTGTTGCCGAGTTCTCGATACAGCATTTCTGAGTTTGACATCTTTTGTTCTTGCTCAACTGGTGAATGAAATTAAACTAAGCCTCTAACCTCAGGGCATCTAGAATCAGCGCAACTAAAATCAGTGCGGCTATAGCTCAGTGTGTATGTTGATCGTGATTTCATTCGTGACTCTAAGCATCATCCGATGGTTGGAAGCTGAAAATTGCTCAATCTGCCTAACCAGATCGTTGCTGCATTCAAGATTCCATAGCTCAAAATGGATTGCTATATTGGCACGTGCAACTCGCTTAGAGATTTTCTTGCTTTGGCAGTTGAAACCTTTAGACACAAGGTTACCTGTCATAGCTAAGAATCATAGCCAGGATCGGTTGAGCAATTCTAAGAAAAAAGCAGGCAAGCTGCCTGCTCTAGTGGATTGATTAATGGTGTAATCCGTTTTTAGATACTTCCGGTTCTGGTGTACTCTTCACGGTGCGAGTTTTCTTTCCAGCATCTGCGTTATTCAGCGTCGGTTCTCCAGATTTAGTAGTAGTCCGACGACGAGTGCGTTGAGGGCCGTTCACCATGCGAAATTCTTCGCTGTTTTTGCCATATCGAGAGGCAATGCCAAATAACATTCGCTCACTGATATCTGCGATCGCTTTTTCTTTCTCGCGCACGAGGCTAGAGGTTTGATCAATCGTTGCCAATGCGGTGTTATAGGATTCAACGATTGTGCGGGTTTCTTCAATCAAGGTTGAGAGTGCTGCGATCGTGAGTCCATTGCCCAAATCGAGGGACGGATCAATGGATTTCAAGCTGGCAATCCGAAGTTGCGCTCGCTCAAGCGTTTTTGAGTTTCTTTGACGCGCCATAAGGGTAGATTTTCCTTTGTTGTAAAGAATGCTTTGAGCCTAATCAGTGTAAGGAGCAATCTCCACCCGTATTCATCTGTAAATTAAGCGTCATTGGATAAAAAGCGTTGTTTATTTCAGTAAATTTGCGATCAAGATCTGATTGTTGCAACACGCGCTTGTGATTCTTCGCAACTCGCGGAGCGATCGCAGAATTATTTTTGAAATTGAAAGTTGAATGACAAGATCACGGAGTCAAACGCTGCGATACAGTAGCCCATTAACTGCGATCGCGGGATTCACTGCCGTAATCTTTCTATTTCAATACAAATTCTCATTACCATCTAAGTAAATGACGCAAATTTATTTGCGTTTCTAAGTTTCGCTTTGAGAATCGCACTCGTTGAAGCAGCAAACGCACAATTGCTTTGCAAAATTTACCCAATTGAGTTGGGTATTTTACTTGTGCAAGCCCTGCTTCAAGATTTGAAGTCTCTCAGCCAAGAGATCAGGGACATTATTTGCTTCCAGCATTAACTGATCCAAAACAAGATCGACCTGATGTAGCGTCTCAGCCCGAAAAATAGACCGAATATCTTGACCAAGTAGATAAATTGCAGCCTCTAGATATTCAAGTCTTCCAGTAGCGAGTTCTTCAGCAAGTTCCTCGTATACTCGCTGATCATCGCTGTAATGCTTCAAGATAAAGTCAATATCGTCTAGATCTTTGCTTGTTCGTCCTCGACGATCGCTCCAGGCAAACAGCTTTAGCACCACAAAAGCAGGTGTATCCACAACCTGAAACTCAAGATCATCAATTAATTTTGTGGTTGCGCTGCATAGCGCTTCTTCCAAACCCATCACATTCATTTGATTGCCGTCAGACCACTCAATTTGTTGATCTGGTTCTCCGATTGCCCCAAACGGCACAATGTCTACTTCTGTTTTGGTTTCAATATGAATAAATTTATGAGAAATTTGGGTTGCGCTAAAGCGGGGAGGTACTCCTTGGGTCATGCGATCGCGCACCATTTGAAAATTTGGCCAACTTGTAACCGGAATTGCGATGTCCCAGTCTCGTGTACTGCGTCCGCTAACGTTGTGCTGCTTGTCAAACACAAGTAATCTTGCTCCAGCCCCAACAATCAGCATGGGTAACTCTAAAGAATCGATAACTTCTTTGAGATCTGCTAAAACTTTTTTGTCTCTAGACTCCAACATCATTCGCCCTCGGAGCAATGTACTCGTCAAATAGACGATTAGCCGTTTCGCGTACCCGATCGTCATGAATCATCTGCAATTCAGCGTGAACTAGTAACGGATCAGCAAGAATCGAAAACCGATTATTATTCCAGGCGTTACTCATACCAAACTGCCGCACAAATGAGATTTCTCCTTTAGGACTAGGTTTTAGCTTGAGCTTCACAAAGATGGAGCGATACTCTTCAGGTACATGCAACGTTGTAGTTGTGGAGCGCAGGTAATCTGTCGCGATTGCGGCTCCTAATTCCCCGCCAATCAGATATCCATACTCTTTCGCATGTTGAGTGATATCATCAGCAACTTCAGAAAACGTGCGTTGCCCAATCGGTGTAAACGTATTAATCAATAACTTAGGACGCAAGCTCTCGACATAGCCCATTTCCCAACGCTCTAAGAGTTTGATGTAATCGACTATGTAATAGCGATTCCGCCTATGCTGAAGATAGCCGAGCCGCGCAAGTTTTTCTAACTCATTTTTTACAGTGCTGCTCGGAATTCCTTGAAATTCAGCAAGAGTAGACTCGAAATTAGATGATCCCAAATTTTTTAGATCTTGCAGCAAGCTGTAGATGATTTGCAGAGAAGTAGATGTAATTTCAGAGGATTTGCTTCCTACTTCTAAATGGCGTTGACGACGCACTAATGCATAAATGCCTGGACTGTTGAGGTAAAGATCACCTGCTGTATCAACAAACTCAATATTTTGCTCAAGTAGCTGCTCAATCACCGGGTCAGACAAGTTTTGAGTAATTAACAGCGATCTCTGTCCATCGTTTAATCGGTGCTGGAGTTGAATGAGATATTCAATTGTGAGCTCGACCGTTTCACTGGTTACATCTGATCTAATTTCACAGATATATTCAACTCGCCGATCAGAATTCTCTACAATCAGTTGACCATACGCCAAAACCCAGGGTGTCATGTAAGGCATCGCCTCAACCCTTGCCTGAAAATTGGGCAACGCTTCAAGTTGCTTCACTGTTTTTTGCAGTAAAGGATGCTTAGGCTGCATAAAAATATTTTTATTCGAGATGTGCCTATTCTATTACGCGCTATCTTCCGGGTAGAGATCGAGGTATAAAGAGCAAACAGTTTCTACGTTGCGTCGATCTTCCTGTGCGATCTAAAGCTCTTGCGTGTCTAATTTCGATTGTTATTAGTTGGCTGACTTTTTTTATCTTCAGTACACCCGCGATCGCTGCAATTGCGCAACCCGATCGCACGCCGTTAACGCTGGAACTTCTGCAAGAACGGCTGCGATCGCCAATTCCCAGTGAAGGAACTCGCATTCTCGACTTGCGGCGTATGGAGATCGATTTGCGTCCCGAAAATAGCGCATTTCGCGACCAGTTTTATAGTTTGCTACAAGCAAATCTTCAGCGCCCCGGCGCACCTATGGGTTTAGATCTGAGCTACTCCCATATCGAAGGCGATCTAACGATTAGTAAGTTAGGATTACGCGCTCCGTTCTATGACGGTGAAGCACTTTCGCCGATTTTTACCCCAACAGAACAGGCACAACTAAAGCGCGATCGTCGCCGTCTCTATCGCCTCAGCACCCTCTCACAATCGTTGCTCATTACTCCCGCAAAAGACACAACTCTCACCGCACCTCTGCAAATTACAGTCTTTCGGGGTTCGCTCAAACTAATGCAAGCCCGTGTCACCGGAATTGCAGACTTTTCCAACACATTTTTTCTCAATCGCGTCGAAGCGCAAGGAACGCAGCTTCCCGCCGGAGCAAATTTGACGCAAGTTCGGTTTAGTTTGCCTGCCAGTTTTGCCAGTGCTAACTTTGGGCGAGACGTTCAGCTTCGCAACAGCATTTTTTTTGGCAAAGCCGACTTCAATCAAGTGCAGTTTCGCGGCAACGTTAATTTTCAGGGCAGCGAGTTTCAAACCACTGCAAACTTCAATCAAGCGGTGTTTTATCAGCCTGCTAATTTTGTGCGCGTGCAGTGGCAAGGCAACGCCGACTTTGCTCAGACTCGGTGGCGAGAGCAGGTGCAGTTTAGCAGAGGAAAATTTAGCCAATCGCTTTTTCTCACCGATGCCACATTTGAGAAATCGGCGATATTCCGAGATGCACAGTTCGATCGTCCGGCAAATCTGCGCGGAGCCACCATTCTCGATCGCGCGGACTTTAGCTACTGCACATTTGGCAGAAATGCCTACCTCAACGTTCCCGGACTGCAGTTTGATGCCGACGAAGCCAAAATCTTTGGCGATCCAGGACAAATTGGGCGCGTCATCTCTGTACCAACCTTGTCCGGAAACGAAAATTTGTTGCGTGAGTTGATCCGCAACTTCCGCCGCTTAGAACAGATTTCCGATGCCAATCAAATCGATTATTTGCGGCAACAACTGCGATCGCGCCTCCTGCTCCAACAAGTAATTGGCACAAATCTCAACAGCGCCAGTTCTGACCAACTCCAACGCATCGGATTTACCCTAAAACAAGCGAATGTGATTGTGCAACGCCGAGATCAGCAGCCGTTTCGCAATCGCACGGAATTGCTGAATCTCGATGAAATTGGCATCGCCACTTATATTAATGTGCGCGATCGCATCATCACGACCGAGCCACTTCCCCCCCTACTGGATGCCTGGAATCGGACTTCTACCGCGATCTCATGGCTCGGATTAAGTCTACTCCTGCTGCTGAGCCGAGATGGAACAAGTTTTTGGCTGATTTTTGGAATTGGACTTGTCACCGTTGCCTACTTCAGCATTTTGTTTTGGATCAGCGATCGCTGGCGCAGACGATATCCAAAACCCATCTTGCCCACGCTAGAAGAAACCATTTGGGTAATCGTTTTAGCAACTGTTTTGACCGTATTAGGACTCACTGCCATTTTTCAAACTGCCGATCGTCCTTGGATCACGCTTTTAAGTTGGTCAATCGTCGCCGTTCCGATTCCCTTGCTGCTGCTCCTACTGCTTTACCGCCAAGGACGCTATCATCCTCTTCTTGAAACGAGCTACTTCATGGAAGAAGGCACATTACGTCAACTGCGAATCTTAATTGGACGCTTGCCCACAATTCCTCGTTATCCACTCTTTCGAGAACGCTATCTTCCCATTCCCTGGAACAAACGCTGGAACTGGCTCAACTATTTTGACTTCAGTTTCAACAATTTTCTCCGCTTCGGCTTCAACGATCTGCGAATGCGCGACGAACATCTTCCCAGCCTGATTGCAACTTTAGTGTGGTATCAGTGGACGCTAGGAACGCTCTACATCGCGTTGCTGCTCTGGACACTTTCTAGAACCATTCCTGGACTTAACTTGTTAATCTACTTCAAATAATTTCCAAATAACTGGGAGCCAAATTTCTGCTAAATCATTTGAATTTGGATGAATTCGACCCAAAATTTCCAAAACGGTTGAATTCATCCTGTTTTTATGAGCAAAATTGGGGAAATATGGTTACGTACTGCTGTTTAGCCTCTCTAAGTAGACTGTCAGTAGAAACGGCAACAACTTTGTGAAAAAAAACGTCGAGAATTGTTTAATTGCCTACAATTGAGTCTCAATCTGATGAGTCTCAATCTGACTTCGACCCTTTCTTAAAAACCTTGTAGCTTTAGTCTTGGTGTGTGTTGAGGAAACCTGTGAAAACGAACAAGCGTCCTGTTGCGTCTAAAAAAGCTCCCCCGTCTAAAAAAGCTCCCCTAAAGTCTCGTAAACCTGCCAAACCCAAAGGAGTACGATTACTTGGGTTGACATTTTGCTTAGCGGGCGTCGCCATGATTTCTGCAACCGCAGGCGCTTTACTGGCCGTCTCTCTTGCCAGCACTCCCCTGATGCAGCGACAACTCAGCCCCGCCGAAGCCTCAATTTTTGGCAAAGGAGAGAAATTTTCAAGCAATCCTAGTTTGCGCCTACCAGAATTGACTCGCCCGGTTAACATCCTAGTGATGGGCGTGAAAGTTCTCACCTCAGATCTCAAAAATCCCCCTGCTGATACCCAAAATCAAACCTATCATGCGCTGGTAAATTCGTTTGAGGGACTCACCGACACCATGTTGCTACTGCGGTTTGATCCCGAAAAGCGCAAGCTCAGCGTGCTGTCGGTTCCGCGAGACACCCGGACTTATATTGCCGATCACGGCATGACCAAAATCAATGAAGCCAATTATTACGGCGGTCCTGCCCTAAGCGCCAAATCTGTCAGCGAATTGCTCGGCGGGGTGGGCATCGATCGCTACGTCACCATCAACGTGCAGGGAGTGGAAGCCCTGCTTGAAGCCCTCGGCGGTGTCACCGTTCATGTTCCAAGAGACATGAAATATCAAGACGATAGCCAACATCTCTACATCAATCTCAAAGCTGGACGCCAACATCTCAACGGCAATCAAACGCTTCAGTTACTCCGCTACAGGTACGACGAGAACGGCGATATTGGCAGAATTCAGCGCCAGCAGATGGTCATGCGTGCCTTAATGGAGCAAGCGTTGAATCCAGCAACCGTAGCTCGTTTTCCTAAAATTTTGTCGGTTGTGCAATCTCACATCGACACCAATCTAACCGTAGAAGAATTAGTGGCGCTCGTTGGCTTTGGCACTCAGGTAAATCGGTCCAACACGAAGATGCTGATGGTTCCGGGTGAGTTTAGCTCTCCAGGAGAATATACAGCGAGCTACTGGTTGCCGCACCCGACAAAGATCCAAGAGCTAATGGCAAAACATTTTGACTTTGGCACAAACAATCTTGAAACCCCCGATCCTAGCGCTCTAAAAATTGCTGTTCAGGACAGCACCAATCAAGAGAAGGGACTGCAAAGCGCAATGGGAGCATTGCAGAATGCGGGGTATACCAATGTTTACGTAGGTAAGCCGTGGAGTGAGCCGTTAAGCGTGACGCGAATTGTGGCAGAGTGGGGTGATGTTAGCAGCGCTGAAGCGGTGCGACGTTCTTTAGGCTATGGTGAAGTCCGCATTGAAAATACAGGGGATTTGCAGTCAGACATCACGATTCAGTTGGGTAAAGATGCCCTGCAACCACCGAAGAAGTCTGCTTCATCAACAAAGGGAACGCTAGAGAGCCGTAAAGATGCGCCTCGACTGATTTTACCTTCGACCAATTAGGCTAAAGTTTCGTTAGGGTGGGTTGTGCCTTGCGCAACTCTGAAGGAACCGCTCTATGCAAGTCCGATGATGCCGTAGTAGAGGCAAGCAAGGCTGCCAACGATGTAAACAAACCAAGTTCCAAAAAAGCCGATTGCACGAGCAGGAGACGGCCCGTAGGTTTGAATTAAGCCCCATGCATGAAAAATTCGAGCGATCGCAAGTGTTCCGCCCAGCAGCCACACGAGCCAAGCAGGAGACGGCGCTAATTCCAAGGCAATGATAAAGAGGAGCGCTAGCGGAACGTGTTCTGTGAAATTGGCGTGTGCTCTCACCGTTCGTTGCAGCACGCCATCTTCGATCGTTTTGGGTGCAACTGTTTTTTGGCTTATTTGATCAATCCAAACTGCCCAACGATTCGGATTTTTTAGATAATCGGGCTGGGTCGCAATATCAGTGCGCGATTCGCCGTGCCAAAGTTTGGTGCGGGTGCGCTCCATCACGACAAGGTAAGACAACGCAAAGGCAATTAACCCGTGGATACCGATTAAAGCGGTTGAAATCGGAATTGGATTTATCATGACTCTTTGTTCTGAACCATTCACTCATCATCGCTTGTTGCTGTCTCTTTGATCGCACAACTCCAAGTTGGAAGAAGCTGGGACATGCAGAGCGCACTTTACTCCTTTTCGCCTCATTGTGCCGCTCCTAGGTTGCGCTGTGACATTCAGTTTCTGGTTCAGTAATTAAAGTGCTGAGCGTAGAGCGATATCGAGAGGTGACGATCGCTTGTTTCATTGTTACTGCCCCAGTCGCTATGAAAATGCTTTTTGCCCAAGCAACTTACATTTGTCGCAAGACATCTCGAATCACATTCGCTTCAACTTGATCAGTGAGGATCACCATTCCAATCTGTCTTGGCAGCACAAATCGGACTTTGCCCTCTTTTACCTTTTTGTCCGATTGCAGAGTATCCACGATCGCATCAAGATCCATACCGTCCGGTAAGCGAGTTGGCAGTCCTGCTTTCTCAATTAAAGCAACTTGTCGATCGCTGCTTTCTCGATCCCAAAGTCCCATCTCAACTGCGATCAATCCTGCCGCTACCATGCCGATCGCAACCCCTTCGCCATGATTCACCACGCGATATCCGGTCAAACTTTCTACCGCATGTCCGATCGTGTGTCCGTAATTGAGAATTTCTCGTAATCCTGATTCTTTCTCGTCTTTACTCACCACATGAGCTTTGGCTTGGCACGAACGAGTCAGAATTTCTTGCAACAGATCTTCGCTGACAAAACGGATTTGATCGAGGCGATCCGTGTTCTCTAACTTCTCGAACAGTTCACTATCCCAAATGATGCCGTATTTGATCACCTCTGCGATCGCGGCTCGAAACTCACGAGCAGGCAACGTACTCAATACCTGCGGATCGATCAACACCAATCGCGGCTGATGAAATGCCCCAATCAGATTTTTACCTTTGGGATGGTTGACTCCTGTCTTGCCCCCAATCGCCGCATCCACCATCGCGAGTAGTGATGTTGGAACCTGAACCACATTGATTCCACGCAGCCAGGTTGCCGCCGCAAACCCAGTCATGTCGCCCACAATACCACCACCAAGCGCCACCATCGTAGACGATCGCTCTAAATGATTTTCTAACGCTGCATCATAGATCTTCTGAAGCGTTGCCGGAGTTTTGTATCGTTCTCCCGCAGGCAGAATGCATTGACTAACGGTAAATCCAGCGTTAGTCAACGAATCAATCACCCGTTGTCCGTAGTGTTTAAATATTGTTGGATTTGAGACGACGAGAACTTTTTTGCCCAACTTTTTGATCGTCTCGCCTGTCATCTGTGCGCCGATCTGGTCGAGATTATGGGATGCGATCGCAATCTCATACGAGTTTTGAGGCAACGCAACGGGAATCACAGCTTGCATGATCACAACTTCCGCAAAAAACACTCACTCGCTCATCTTACTACTGAGCAAGAAGAACCTCCATTTTGAGCAGACGAAGAATGCGAGTCAAGTCTCTTCATCTAACTCACTTTTCACGCGTTGAGCAGTAAGTCGAGCGTGATGAGGTTGATGCCTCTTCTAAAACAATAGTAAAGAACTCGGTTGTAAGCTTCTGTAAATAGTCCTCCAAACTTTTGTATAGTGCTGTTAGGACTATTGGAGAAAAACGTATGGCTGTTGTGACCTATTTGGCTCTGGTGGGCGGTGCGATCGCACTTGCATTCGGACTTTATACCGCCTTCCGTGCTATCAAGCTGATTTAGAGCATCTGGCGTAGTTCGTAGCTCAAGTCAGGTTACGAACTGCGTTTCTTCTGTGAGCGACCGTTTGGAAGACCGCTCAGTTTAAACACGTCATACAGAGTTGAGCAGTACGTTGTCATGCCGAACGTAGCCGGGCTGACAACATTTTGATAGGTGAAATAACGGTAGTGGAGCGAAAAATGTTCCCAATCGCCCATTTGAATGCGAAATAAGAAAATCAGAAAATCGGCTAGCCGCAGCGAGAGCGGAACGCGAAAATAAATTCGTTGGCTGAAATAGGTAGAGGCGGCCTCAATCGTTTGATCAACAGTCAGCGCTTCGTTACCGAGGACTAGATCGCGGCGCTCGGTGGCGGGATGCTGAATCAAGTAGAGCACCACTTGAGCAATGTCATAGCCATGGATGAAGTGAAAACTACCCTCCGCGCTGAGAAACCGAATCAGCTTGATCCACTTCATCACATCGGCAATGCCGGACGAGAGATGCGAGTAGGGATAGCGGTCGCCCCCACCGAGTACAAGAGTTGGAAACAGGGTCGTGAGCTTAGGCGCAATTCCTTCGATCGCTAACTCGGATAGTTTCTCGTGACAGCGATATTTTGACTGAATATACGGGCTGCCAATCTCATCGGCTTCCTTGAGAATTTCGTTCTCCCGGCTCAAAATGCTCGCGGTCGAAAAATAAATGACTTGCTCACAGCGATCGGGGTCGAGCAGATTCATCAGCTTAATCGTGCTGACCACATTGATCTCATGAACATCCTCGCTACCCCAGTCGGTGTGAGCCACAATTGCACAATCGATCGTTTGCAGTAAGTCTTTGTACTGCTCAATCTCTCGCACGTCTGCTTGCAGAACCGTAATTCCAGGGCGAGCCTGAACGTCAAACTTTAGCTTGTTAGGACTTCTGACAAGCAAAAACAGTTCATGCTGCGTGTTCTGGATTAATGATTCAACAATGTAGTGACCAATGCATCCACTTGCACCCGTCACAAAAATTCGCTTTGAGGTCATGAGAGAGGGGGAAGCTAGAGGTTAGAAGGCGAGGAAGCGCGATGAGCCATGGATCATCAGTAAGAGCTATGAATTAACAGAATAAACTCAAAACCCATAACTTATACCGCAAAACTCTCGAATCCTTACTCTAAACCCCCAATTTCTAATGAGTTGATGGTGCAAGGAACTGATCAACCTGTTTCGCCGTTTCAAAGAAGAATGCCGCATTTTCTTCTGGGGTTTTTGGCAGAATGCCGTGACCAAGATTGAGAATGTGCCCCCGATGACCAGCTTTGCGGATCGTATCAAGGATGCGATCGCGGATAAACTCTTTCGACCCAAACAGCACGCCGGGATCAATGTTGCCCTGGACATTCATCTCTTTGCCGAGGCGGGCCCGTGCATCTGCCATGTCTACCGTCCAATCGACGCTGATGATGTCTGCGCCCGATTTTGACATCCGCTCTAAAACGCCCGCACTGCCACTGACCAAGAGAATAAGCGGCGTATCGGGGTGAGTTTGTTTGATTTGGCGGAAGACGCGCTGTTGATAGGGCAAAACAAACGTGTCGTAATCTTGCGGACTGACTTGACCGCCCCATGAATCAAACATTTGCACGACCTGAGCGCCGCAGTCGATTTGGTAACGGGCATAGACCGCGATCGCGTCTGCCAGCTTTTCAAGCAAGCTATGCAAGATGGCAGGCGTCGAGAACGCCATATTTTTGATGATCGAATAGGTTTTCGAGCCTTTGCCTTCTACGGCGTAGGCAGCGAGTGTCCAGGGTGCGCCCACAAAGCCCAGTACCGTCGATTGGTTGCCGACTTCTGAGCGCAGCGCGCCCAGAATTGGCTTAATAAACGGCAGCGACTCCTCCGGTTGCAATGGCCGCAGCGCATCGATTTGGGCTTGCGATCGGATCGGGTCTGCAATAATCGGGCCTTTTCCTTCGGCAATGTCCATGTCGATCCCCAAACCGGGCAGCGGGGTGACAATATCGGAAAACAAAATTACGCCATCGGGCTGAAAGGCTTTCCAGGGCTGCAATGAAATCTCGATCGCAACCTCTGGAATCTCGGAGCGCTCTCGAAACGAAGGGTACTTCTCCCGCAGATCCCGATACGCCTTCATGTAGCGCCCTGCCTGTCGCATCATCCAGACTGGAGGACGATCTAACACTTCGCCTCGCGCTGCTCTTAACAAAAGTGGAAGTTGGGAAGAACCCGTCATTTCAGCCTCTTTGCTTTAATCAAATCTTTTGTTTTGTCCACTCCTTAGACTATCACCGGTAGTATCCGCTTTTGTCGTTAAGCCAGGGTTTGTAACAGTTTTGAAATAATGAAAGACGGAGGGAAATATAGGAGTTTCTCTACCTCAAGTTTCCAAGCTTTTATCCCTTAAGAATGATTAAAGTTTTAATGCCAATTAATATTCTGAAGTTGATCACATAGTTGAATTTAACCAAGGATCAAAAATATGTCTAAATTTGCTGCAAAAATCGCCTTAATCACTGCTCTCCTCGTTGCACCTGGTGCGTTGCCCGCTTTCAGCCAAACCGCTCCTGGCGGTGGCACTACTACCACCACTCCTGGTGATACCACCACCCAAGTCGATGATGACAACGACAATGGAGGAGAGAACGGTTATTGGGGTCTGCTTGGTTTGCTTGGTTTGTTCGGTCTACTAGGACGCAAGAGCCGTCGTGATGAAACAACCACAACCGCGTACCGGGATCCTGATGCTGTTAGTTCTACCCCCCGCGATCGCTACTAATTCGCTGGTTAACTAGCTTTAATCCGTAATTGACGCTCCCTCAATTACGGATTTTTTAATGCAGATCTGCGTCCCAGATGCCGATGTAGATGCGATCGCTACTGTTTCGCTCGATTACGCCCTCTAGACCGCCCTGCTCAAAGGTGTACTGATTCGTTTGCCGACGCGCCACCCGCTTGAGGGCAGCAAGAACCTCTGGAGGGGCTTGGCTGCCCAGCATGCCATTAACAGTGACTTGCATGACCAGCGAATCAACAGACGGGGCAAATGAAGCTTCGGTTTGGCGAACTTGACCAGAGCTGCGATCGAACAGATACGCCAATGAAATTTGATTGGGCACAGGTTCATACAAGGCGCTTTGGGTATCACCCCAGTAACCGCGTTTGGTTTGAACGGGCTGTCCGAGAGTGGCTTGCACCTCCTGCACAGACGTTCCAATCGGAAAGCCGGGAATGCGAGATGAGGGTTTAGCAGGACTCGATGGACGCTCTAAAATTTGTTCTACCGAATTATCTGGTGCGGGGGTCGGCTCTGGCGATGGAGGCGGAGTTGGGCTAGGACTGGGTGCAACGGGCGACGGAGAAGCTTGAGGCGGAGGCTCAGGCGTTGCTTCGACAGAGGGAGAGCTTGAGGGGGTAACCGTTGGAGTTGGACTCGTTGCGACAATGGGGGCAGGTTCGGGCTGCGATCGCAGCCAAACTGCCGCGATCGTCACTCCAACGAGCGTTAGCCCCGATACCGCCATGAGAATTAGAATGCCGCGATTAGGCTTGCGATCGGGGTTGGGGAGCGGGTCTTCTGTCTTGGAAGGAGACACCATCGCAACGGTAGCTGGAGCCGATGGAGGAAGCGTTTCTGAATTTTGCGTGATTCCTTCCGGGTTGGGCGGTGCAACTCTGGGTAGTTCTGATGGAATGACGACCGCAGAACTGTTGGCAGATATTGAGTTAGAAAGTAGTGCCAGCCATCCGTCTACAGTTGCTGGACGGTGTTGGGCATCGATTGCCATCCCTCGAAGAATGGCTTGATTGGTGGAGGCACTTAACCGCCGTTGCAATTGGCGAGGTTCTGGCATGGGCTGATGTTGCCGCAACACAGATGCTACGGGAACTTGGGCGGTGACGAGGGCGTAGAGTGTCGCCGCGAGTCCATAGACATCAGTGGCGGGAGTGCGTTTATCGTGGGCGAGATACTGCTCAACCGGAGCATATCCAACCGAAATCATGTTGGTATGGGTTTGCATCGAGCCGGGAGTGAATTCGCGGGCAATGCCAAAGTCAATCAGGACGACCTCTTGGGTTCCCTCTCGCAGAATGATGTTTTGAGGTTTAATGTCTCGGTGCAGTAAACCATTCTGGTGCACCACGCGGATCGCCGCCCCGATTTGACGAATGTAGTGGATGGCGATCGCTTCGGGCAACGGATGATCAGGAAACACGACTTCTTCGAGCGTCTCACCGGGGATGTAGTCCATCACCATGTAAGACACGTCTGCTTCAATAAAAAAGTCGCTCACTCGCACAATATTAGGATGCACGCACATCGCTAACCGTCGTGCTTCATCTTGAAATTTGCGCTCAAACTCAGCACGGTTGCGATTGTTTGCTCCTCTAGACGCCTCGCTCTGAAACGCTTCATTCAGCGTTTTAATCACAACGACTTGATGAAGATATTGGTGAATGGCTTTGAACGTAATGCCAAAGCCACCCCGACCGAGTTCTTCAGTCAAGGTATATTTGCCGTTTTGTAACGATTTACCGATCAGCGAGGTCATCAGGCAAGGGGAATGAGGGACTCAGAGCGACAGCCAAACGTGCGATCGCTACGTTCTATTTTAGGCAACCTCTTCCACCAAGGGAATCGAACATTGAATCTGAGTGACGTTTTCCTTTGACTGAGACGGAGCAGAGAGTAGCGCTAAGCGACCGTTCATGAATTCTAAGACTGTTTGAGCAAGCAGCAACGAAAAGCTTGGAGACGCTCCTTTAGGACTGGAGGACGATCCTTTGAAGACAGATAGCGATGGAGTAGCGACAGACCCAGATGACGATGCCGTTTGTAATAAATTGGTCGCTTCCTGCCAACTTTCGGCGGGGCGATCGTCTTCGATCAGAATGTGAGCGAACTGCGAATCACAATGCACAGTCACCGCGATCGCGCCTTCTTGCATAAGTGAAACAGCGCCACTAATCAAACTGACCAGTACATAGCGCAACCATTTTGGATCAGTAAGCACGTAAAGGGAGTCATCGGGAAAGGCAATCTGAAATTTAAGGTTACGGTTTTCTGTTAACAGGTGAGTTAAGCCGTAAACCTCATTGAGAACGCTCGCCAACGATAACGGCTGAATCTCTAACGTACTGCTGCCATACTCTGCTTTTGAAACGTGAATCACTTCGTCGAGCAACTGCACTAGTTTGAGAGCAGATTCGTGTGCCTGCGCGATGAATTGGCGCTCTTCTTCGGGGCTATCGCAGAGGTCAGACAAGATCAGTTGGTGAGCGCCGATCAAACCGTTGAGGGGCGATCGCAGTTCGTGAGAGGTTCGCGCCAAAAACCCGGCTTTGAACTGAGCGAGTTCTATGGCCATTCGATGCGCGAGTTCTAGCTGTGTTCGCTCGGCTGAGTCTTGAGATGGGGTTTGGGTGCGTCTAGAGAATCGCTCTGATGTCAGTCCTAAGATGACGCGCCGCCGCTTGTTAACCATAAATCGATCATTCAATCCATGAACTGTTGCACAACAATACCCTCTTCAACTGGGCAGATGAGGGGTGAAAAAAGAATGAAGACTCGCTTCTTTTAACTTTATGAACAACTCATCACTGAATCACCCATAGCCATCCTGAATTGATTGTTCATTGCGCCTAGTTGATCTACTTGAGCTAATTTAATTCAGCTTGAAGCGATTTAAGAAAGCTTGACTCAAATTTAGAAAAGCTTTACCCAAAATCAATAATCGTTTATAGCTAATTAAATTTCGCTTAAACAAAACTTATCTATTAGTTCTCAAAATCAAATGATCAGAACTGCTAATCAAGTTTACAGTTCTCAAAATCAATAGTGCAGTTCTCAAAATCAATGTTCGAGATTGAGATTAAGCGATCGGCGTTTAGGAAATCTAGAACTGACTCTAAACTGGATTTTCCGTCGTGCAGCGATCTCCAATTTCTTCAAGAAATTGGAGATTTGAAATCACTAAACTTTGGGGTTGCTATCAACCAGAATCTCCAAAGTTCAGTTGAACAGACCCTTGACGTAGCACTTGCCAACCGTGATCGACCCATTTCACCACTGTAGAAGGCGTCCCAGAGGCAGGAGCATTGAGAACTGGAAATTCGCTAGGTGATAGGGTAAGCACGTCTGGAAATTGGGCTTCAATCTCAGG
Organism: Myxacorys sp.; assembly: GCF_059501405.1. Lineage (NCBI taxonomy): Bacteria > Bacillati > Cyanobacteriota > Cyanophyceae > Leptolyngbyales > Leptolyngbyaceae > Myxacorys > Myxacorys sp. The sequence goes on along the minus strand of NZ_JCACCM010000102.1, from coordinate 7,584 downwards.
CATGGTCAACAAGGCAGGTTGCCCCGATCGATTCGCGCTCGTGGTCGCTAAAGCCCCAGTTTGCATCAGAACGGTTTGCGCGATCGCAGAGTTTGGCACACGCAAACCGATCGTGGTTGGATCGCTTGGATTCATTGTGAGTGGGACGCGATCGCTCGCGGGCAAAACCAGTGTCAATGCGCCAGGAAGATAAGTTTCTGCCATCTGCTGCCAAACCTTCAGTTCGTCATCGCTGCCCGTAACGTACTGCCACAGATCCGCGATCGCGCCTGCCATCAGAATGAGTGGTTTATCCAGACTGCGTTGTTTAGCTTGGAAAATCAGATCCGCACGATCGGGTCTAGCTGCGAGAGCGGGAACAGTGTCCGTCGGGAAACTCGCAAGATGACTGCCTTCTAAAAGAGCAGAGACAAGCGTATTGAATGGGACTTGAGGCATATCTAAGAAGTTCTCTGAAGTTCTCGCCAAACTTGAACTAGATTACCTTGCATTAGTCCTGATACAGCGTTGAGCGTATGCAGTTCTGGCAAATTTGGATTGAGCGCTAATGCTGTATTGATCGCCGCTTGAGCCGCCTTTGGACGAAAATCATACAGGTTTACAAACGCAAGATAGGCATGAGCCGCCGGATTTTTTGGATCAAGCTCTACCACTTTTTGAAACGCCGCGATCGCAGGCTCAGCTCGTCGCGCCAATACATTTGCCAACGCTAACCCATAGGCAAATTCTCGATTTTGCGGCTCTTGTTTGAGTCGATATCCTAGAATTTGCCGAGCTTGCCCCACATAGTCTTGCACCGGATCGTATTGATTGAGTCGGCTAATTTCTTCAAAGATGGCGCTCAACTGAGTCACACCGTTTCGCATTTTAGTAGCGAGCGATCGCAGTTGCGTTACCGAATCAGGCTCTTGAATAGCAGATGCGGCAGCTTGGGTGTTGAGCGTCAACCGCACGTCAGGAACAGCAATGTCATACGTGTCTTGAGTCTCGCGGTTGAGATAGGTCGCTTTGAGCGTGTATGTGCCTTGAGCGGCTTTTGGAGGCAGAGCCGCGATGCGTTCAACGACTTGTAGTTGGGCCGTGTCATTTTGGGCAGAAGGTTGAAGCGTGCCAAGCGCGATCGCGTGATCATGAAACCATCGATTCACGCGAGGCGCACCGTTAGAAGACGCTTCAGAAGAAGTGTTATCTCGTTGCCACGTCAGCAGAACCAAGCCCGATCTCAAGTCTTTCCAAGCTCCTGACCAGCGATAGGTGATGGGCATTGCCGTGCCAGATGCGCCTTGATTCGGAACGCGAATCTGCTCCAATCGAACCTTTTCGAGTCGAACGTTTGACTCTACTTTTCCAGGCTGCACCTGCACCTTGGGAACCGTTCGATGATACAAATTCAACTGCGTGCGATCGGGCAATGACCACGATTTTTGCAGCCGAAACTCAGGACTTTTTGCGATCGCAGCAGTCAGGGCAGCTTGAGCATCCGTGCGACGAATTGCCCCTTGATTGCCCTCTTTCGTGATGAACCAGGAGAGCGATCGTAGATCTTGCCCGACTTGTTGCACGTTTGTTCCGACTTGTCGCCCATAGACTTGAAAGTTTCTTAGCGCTCCAAAGTAATTGAGGTTGTGTTGATTGAACTCGGCAAGGGAGGGCAGAACGCCAACAGTGCTTTTCACATTTGGAGCGGTTTGAATGATCTCATCAATCACGTCGGCGTGATGCCAGTTACTCGCGAGCACTGCCCGATGGTCGCGATCATCGGATAGCGTAGGCAACACTCCCAACGGCAACAGCCTCAGCACCATCAGCACTGCCGCTAAGCCCACTGCCCACCACCGAAACAGCCGCAGACGATCGGGAAATAACACCAATCCTTGCGCTAACAGAATTGACAACACGGGCAGCAATGGTGTGATGTAGCGATCGTCTTTGTTGACATTGAGCGAACACAACACATAAGCCCCCATTAAAAACACGAGCAGCCATCGCACTGATCGCCACCACAAAGCGTATACATCTTGTCGATAGCCACGCTTGCGCAGTCCGCCGTAGTCTACAGAACTGACCAACCGACCATTGACGATCGCGATATTGTGACTAACCACCGCCCGCTTCCAGTACAAAATCAGTCCGACCAATCCGATGATCAAGATTGGCAGCGAGATTAAATCGGGCAATTCTTTGAGATAGAACGTCCAAGCCGTGAGGCTGTTCAGCGGTGGATCGCCTTCTGCGATCGCAGAGTCTACCGTCGCTCGTTTCCCGGCCGTCAGAATCAACAGCCAATTCGTGCGATACCACGGCAAGCAGACATAAAGCGCGATCGTCAGCCCAATCACTAACTGAATCAGCTTGATCCAACGCCGTTTGCGAATGGCAAGAACCCCCAACCAAACGATCGGCGTCAATAGAAAGAATAGAGCCGTTTGTTTCGTCAGCAATGCCAAGCCAAACGCCACACCAAACGCGCTGACCCAAAGCCAAGGCTGCGCCTGCATTGGAATTGCGCCACCAAAGCTTTGAAACCCACGCACAATAGCCGTTGCCTGAACGATTACCCCGCCGGGGGAACTGCTTCGCAACGTCGCCATCAATCCTGGCTTAGTCGCTTGTGCTTTCCCCTCATCTGAAACCGTGGCTGTTTTATCAGTTGTTAACCACCACGCCGTCAGACACCAAAAGCTAAGAGACACCAGCGCCACGAGTGGAAAGTCGATCAGGAAATCCAAGCGAATTCCGTACAGTCCGGGGAGCAATAAACAGAGTCCTGCCGCCCACAACCCGACCTGAACGCTGAATAATCGAAGTCCTAACCCATAGACAGAACCCAGCAATATCGCGCTATAGAGCAGATTGACCAACGTTGACTCATCTGACCCGGCTCCAAACAAACTGATGACTGGAGCGGTCGAGATATAGACAAAGGGCGGAATTTTGGACGACAGCATCCAGAAACTCGTCCACCATTCGCCCGAAAACCATTGCGGATGCTGCAACGCCTTCCAGTAATTCAGCACTCCGGTTAAATAGTCTGCCTGATCCCAAGCGGGCACAGATTGATCGATCGCAAACCACAGTCGGTCTACGATCGCGCCGAGCAGCCAAATGCCTCCCAAAATCGGTAATCCATCAACCCACGCTCGTTCTTTCGCAATCACTCACTCACCCCACTGTTGCAATTCGCGAGCCATCCGCTGCTTTTTGTAGTTGAGAACACGACCAAAACTACAAAGAACAACTGATGAGCTACGAACTAATATGCTTGACCATCTTGATGTGCAGGATTCCTGCTTCCTCGAAGATGTCCCCTTCTGCAATGAAGCCGAGTTTTGTATAAAACTCTTTCACTGCGACTTGTGCGTGGAGCCGAACTTGAGCGAACTTTTTGCTTATCAAGCATTCTAAAGCCGATTCTGTTAATTTTCTCCCTATTCCTTGATGACGAAATTCTGACAAAACGGCAAGGCGCTCTAATTTAGCGACACGAGGTGCGATTTCTCTCATTCGCAATGTGCCAACCGGGCGAGTATCCAAGAAGGCTAAAAGATGCAGAGCTTGCTCATCCTTTCCATCAAACTCTAAAGCCGGATCGACGTTCTGTTCCTGCTGAAAGACGCAAGTTCGGATTTGAGAAATGGAGCCGCGCTGATCTGCAAAGTGCACGAGTTGAATGGATACATCAGACATAGAGGTATAGATCATCAGCAAACTTAAAAAATACTAATAGATTTGCTGTGAGTTTAAGCGCAATCATGCATGGGCCTGTCCAATCTCCATTCGCAGTTTAGCCAAGGCATATGAGCTTGGAGAACTTGAAGGAATCCGCGATCGCACATTGCCGCCGTACATCGCGATCGACAAAGCAACGGGCAACGAAACACGCTGTAAACCTGTTCTAGCGAAAACGCCAGCCTCATAATTGGCAGGAACGGGATAAAGGCTATTTGTTGGGTTAGCAGTTTAGGGAGAGCGATCGCAGAAGCGTTGGTCTTGCTGCATCTAAAACTTCTCGCCAATACCAACTTGCAGGCGACCCTCGCCCTGATCGTTGATGCCATACCCTGCTCGAATGACACCAAGCGGAGACCTTACGCGCACTCCTAGCCCAATTCCAAACCCCGTTCCCGATCGCCCCCGCTCAATACCAGGTTGACCCGAAACGGAGCGACTCGATCCTAGGTCAGACGCAAAATCGGCAAAAACAGCACCACCAATAATGCTGTAAATCGGGAAACGATATTCAGCCGATGCCAGAATGAAACTGCGGCTGATCGCAACTGTCCCTGCATCGTAGCCGCGCACCGAGTTAGGACCGCCCAAGCTAAACGCATTGTAAGGAGGCAAATCACCGATTGTCGTTCCTGCTTGCACATTGAAGGCAAAGACTTCAGGCTGTCCCTGCGCTTTTTCTAAATTGAAGATATTAACCGGAGTGTATTGAGAATAGTTTGCCTGCAAGCGATTAGACAGAATATTGCCGCGCCCGATCGGAATCGATTGATCGGTACTCAAGGTTAGAAGCGAACCGTTTGATGGGTCAATAAAATTATTGCGAGTATCGCGAGTGGCGGTGAAATTAATTGTGGTTAAGTCATCAATGCCAGTGCCGCTAAACGAAAGAGGATTCCCTCGTTCATCTTGACGAACTACATTTCCACTCCCATCCCGCAGGCTGATTTGCTCATAGTTGAGTCCTAGCGAACCATTCCAGCCTTCTCCGATTGGGCGATTCACCGCGACGCCGCCGCCAAATCGCCCTTCTCGGACGCGATCGCCGTTGGCTAATTCAATGTCATCATCAAAGACACGCGATGAGCCACGCCGCCGGAATCCATTAATTGTATAGCCCAACTTATCCGGTTCGCTCGCTCGGTACGGGCTCACAAAGCGTCCATCAAACTGCACATCTCGGGTTCCGACCAGTACGTTGCCGCCGAGTTCCTGTCCGACTCCGTTGAAGTTACGATCGCTGTAGCCAAAATTTCCAAACAGCCCCAGATCGTCGTTGTAGCCGCCGCTCACATTAACAGCACGCGATCGCGCTTCGGTCAGAACGTAAACGACTTGGGTTTGCCGCGCATCACCTTCGAGCGCAATCCGACCATTGTTAAATAAACCCGTTTGAAAGATACGCTGTAAATCTTGCCGCGCCAAGTCTTCTTTAAACACTTGTCCGGGTTTCAGTTGAATTTGCTGTCTCAAGAAGTCTTCTCGCGTTCTGCCGCGAATGGGTTCCCCTTTGTCAGTCGTCGGATTGCCATTCTCATCGGTAAAGCGAATTTGTACGCCACTAACCACGCCTTCTGCTACTTCTAAGGTTAAGATGCCCTCTCGGCTGGGAGTGACCGCTACAACTCGCGCCAAATTATATTGGTTCGCGGCATACCATTGATTAATCTGACGAATGCTTTGATTGATCGCGGTTGGACTAACGATCGCCCCAATTTGATTTTTGAAATAGCTGTTAGCGATCTCACTCGTCAATGCTTTCGCATTGAGTAATCGAATCGATCGCACGACAACAGGCTGCACTCGAAACGTAACGCTCAATCCATTCGGATTCGTCTGACTGCTCACACTGGCATTACTAAACAGTCCCGTTTCTAAAATTGCTGCCACGTCTGCCTGAAGCTGCGCGCCGCTCACCTGTCCGCCTAGCTGCGTGCGAATACTAGAACGGACAAGTTGCTGGAGTTCTGCGTCAGCTCCCAAGATTTGAACATCAGTGGCGATGACGACTAAATTGGGCGGTAAGGGTGCAGAATGAGGAACAGGAGTGGGAGCTTGAGCCGTGGGTCGAGGCGCTAGGGTCGGAACTTGAGAAGGTTGAGCCGTGGGTTGAGTGTTGGTCGGAATAATCCAGCTTGGCTGCCCTAGACTTGACGGCTCTGGAGCAGATGCGGCAGCAGAATTTGCGGATTCTGTAACAGGTTGAAACTCTTGATAGTATTGAGCCGACTCCTGAGATGGTTGAGCAGTGGTTTGTTGAGCAATGAGTTGATCGCTTGGTCGAGGCCGTTGAGACGTTGCTTTGGAAGGAATCGTAACGTCTTTAAGGTTACCAAAGTCTTTAGGCTTGCCAGAGGTGGCGGCTTGAGTTGAGAATTCTGGAGATGCAATTGGCTCTGCCAAGCTCCCAAGGATCTCTGGAGGAGCAACCGATATCACCGTTTTAGCCACCGTTTTAGCCGCTCCAGTCTCCGATGGAATCACCACGTCTTGAGGGGCAGTTGGGGTTAAATCCGGTGGGGCAGCCGTGGCGTTTTGAGCGGCATTGAGAGTAGAGAACGCTGCAAGCGTGCAAACGGTGACAGAAGAGAGACGCATAGCAAAACCAAACGATAACTGTAAATGATTTAGCGTGAGTTATTTATAGTCGGAAATGACAGAATTGGGATAGTTTATAACTCGTCATAAGAGATTTCTGATGCAGAGACAGAAGAGCGTGATTGCTTTGTAAGCCCCAACAGATCACTTCGCAAGCTCTAATAGATTGCGCTCTTCTGCTCTAAATTTGAGCCGAGCGGTTTTCTGGCTAAAGCCTACCATTAATAGTGAATTTAAGTAACGTTTAGAACCGCTTTGATGAAGCAGTTTGTAGTAATAAATGAAGCGCGATCGCTCTTTGGAGTTCCCCCGCCGATCCAACTTCTTTCATTTAAAGAAATTCTTTCTACAGCACGAATATGACGCAACCGAAACATGTTTTAGGCGTTCCTCCCAATGCTTGGTTTGATGATGAAACGACCGCAGATATATCGCGCCCGCCTTTACCCCCAACGATTATTTCACTCAAAACCGATACAAAGATCGTGCGGCTTGATCTTACGAAGTCTGCCTGTTTAGTCATTGACATGCAAAATGATTTTTGTCATCCTGACGGCTGGTTGGCTCATGTTGGCGTCGATGTCAGTCCGGCTCGACGTGCAATCGCGCCTCTACAGAAAATTGTTCCCATCCTACGTCAAATTGGCGTGCCAATTGTCTGGCTCAATTGGGGCAATCGTCCTGATTTGTTAAATATTAGTTCAGCAACGCGGCATGTTTACAATCCATCTGGAACGGGAGTTGGATTGGGCGATCCGCTGCCCAAAAATCAGGCTCCTGTTTTAATCAAAGAAAGTTGGGCAGCCGCGGTTGTTGATGAGTTAGAAAAACAGCCCAATGACATTAGCGTTGATAAATATCGCATGAGTGGGTTTTGGGACACACCGCTTGATAGTATTTTGCGAAACCTGGGCAAAACGACGCTCTTTTTTGCAGGTGTGAATGCAGATCAATGTGTGATGGTGACGTTGCAGGACGCTAATTTTTTGGGCTATGACTGCATTCTGCTGCAAGATTGCACTGCGACGACATCCCCCGATTACTGTTTAGAGGCAACGCTGTATAACGTAAGACAATGCTTTGGATTTGTTACCAATTCTATGGAGCTTTTCGCAGCGATAAAATGATGAACTACTCTAGATTGGATGTAGGTAATGATTCAACTTGAACCTATTCAATTTGGGCACAGAGTTAGGAGTAGTGAGCTGCTTGACTGACAGAAGTACTGGAAGTTGAAACGAAAGCTAGGAGGGAAGC